>CAIKTR010000132.1 GCA_903830425.1 uncultured Opitutia bacterium | reverse complement strand
CGGCCTGCCGGTGCACCAGCCGGAAACGCTCACGGCGGAAACCCGCGCCGCACTCGCCGCGTGCGCCGCCGACGTGGCGCTGGTCATGGCCTACGGCCGCATCCTCGACGACGCGTTCATCGCCACGCCCCGCCTCGGCACGCTGAACCTGCACACCTCCCTGCTGCCGCAGTATCGCGGGGCCTCGCCGATCCAGACCGCCATCGCCTGCGGCGAGCACGAGACGGGGGTCACCCTGATGCGGATCATCCGCCGCCTGGATGCCGGCCCGATCGCGGACCGCGAGCGAGTGGCGATCGGTGCGGACACGACCGCCGCGGACCTGGAGGCCGCGCTGGCCGCCGCCTGCGTGCCCCTGCTGGCGCGGACCCTGCCGCGGTTGCGCCTGGGCACGCTGGCGTTCACGCCGCAGGCGGCGGACGCCGCCAGCTACTGCCGCCGGCTCGAAAAAGGCGACGGCGCCCTGGACTTTGCCCGGCCCGCAACCGAACTGGCGGCGCGGATCAACGGCCTGTTTCCCTGGCCCGCCTGCGCCGTGACCCTCGACGGCCAGGAGGTGAAGGTGGGCCTGGCCGACGCCCGGCCCGGGGCCGGTGCGCCCGGCGAGGTGCTCGGGGCGGAGGCGGACGGCCTGCTGGTCGGCACGGGGGCCGGGGTGCTCCGGCTGCGCCGGCTGCAGCGACCGGGCGGGCGCCTGCTGGCGGCGGCGGAATTCCTGCGCGGATTTGCCGTGCCGGCGGGGACCCGGATCGCCAGCCGTCCGATGACGCCGCTGGTGGCCGCCACGCCGTTCCGGCGCTAGGTCTTCCTTGTTTTTCCCGGGCGCTTGCCCAAGCTGCGACACCATGCTGACCCGATTGTTTTTCGCCGGCGCGCTGCTCGGCGCGACTGCGGCCCCCGGCCAGACGACCTCTCCCCAGGTGGAGCTGGCGAACCTGCGCGAGGACCTGCGCGGCCTGGTGCAACGGGTCGGGGAACTCTCCCTGCGGGTCGAGCAACTCGAGCGGCAGAACGCCGAACTGCGCGACAAGGTCAGCGCCGACAGCCCGGCCTACGCCACGCTCTCGCAGCTGCACGACGCCATCACCGAGCTCAAGCGTGCGATCAACGCCGGCGACGCCGTCACCGCGGAACGGGCCACCGCCCAGATCAAGCGCCTCGGCGAGGCGACGAACGCCGCGATGGACTCGCTCGCCCGCGGGCTGGCCACCCGGCCGACCGTGCCGGCCAGCTTCACCGACAATTACGCCAAGGAAGGCGTCAGCTACACCGTGCAGAAGGGCGACACCCTGGCGGTGATCGCGAAGAAGACCGGCGGAAGGTCGCAGGACATCATCAACGCCAACAAGCTCACGGATCCCTCGCGCATCCAGGCCGGCCAGACCCTTTTCATTCCCACCCCCGAAGCCAAATAACACCATGGCCGCCGCACCCAAATCACGTCTCGGCCGCGGACTCGGCGGCCTCATCGCCAGCGCCGCCCCCGCCGCCCCCAAACTCGAGGCCGCGCCCGGCGCCGCCCCGTCCGCCCCCGGCTACCAGGAGATTGCGGTGCACCTGGTCGAGCCCAGCCCGTACCAGGCCCGCCGGGAGATCCCGGCCGAGCAGCTCGGCGAGCTGGCCGAGAGCATCCGGTCGGAGGGCCTGCTGCAGCCGATCGTGGTGCGGAAGGCGGGCGAGCGCTACCAGCTCATCGCGGGGGAACGCCGCTGGCGCGCGTTCCAGCACCTCAAGCTCAAGGCCATTCCCGCGCGGATCGTGGAGGCCAGCAATGCCTCGGCGGCCGCGCTCGGCCTGATCGAGAACCTCCAGCGCGAAGGGCTCAACCCGATCGAGGAGGCCCACGGCTACGCCAGCCTGATCCGCGACTTCGACCTGACGCAGGAGATCGCGGCGGACCGCGTCGGCAAGGCCCGCGCCACCGTGGCCAACACCCTGCGCCTGCTCGCGCTCGACGCGGAGATCCAGGGCTTCATCGCGAAGGGCCTCCTGAGCGTCGGCCATGCCAAGGTCCTGCTCGGGATCACCGACCCCGCGCAGCGGGCCGTGCTCGCCCGGCGCGTGATCGAGGGGGGCCTCAGCGTGCGGACCACCGAGAAGCTCGTGCAGGACCGCAAGGCAACGGGCAAAGCGCCCCGCCGCAGTCACGCGCGCGGCGGCTCCGCCCAGGACGCCGCAGCCGTGGAGGGCATCGCGCAGAAACTTTCCTCCCATTTCGGCGCCCGGGTGGCCGTGCTCCATGCGCCCAAAAAAGGCCGCATTGTCATTGAATATCATGGCAATGAGGATCTTCAGCGACTGCTGGAGAAGTTCGGTGTCGAGACCTGAGCCCCGGCCGTCGGCTGTCACGCGGCGCTGTTTCCGGACCCTGGCCTGCGCCCGGCGACCGGTGGCGGGGCGCAACCACATGATTGACAACTCCCGCGCCCGCCTGATTTTCTGCCCGTTCACATGAGTATTCTCCTCACGATTCTGACCGTCCTCCTGATCGTCATTTCACTCTTCCTCGTGCTCGTGGTCCTGGCGCAGAAGGCCAAGACCGATGGCGGCGTGGGCTCCGCCTTGGGCGGGGGCATGACCGAGGCGACGTTTGGCGCCGACACGGGCAACGTCCTGAGCAAGGCGACGATCAATGCGGCGATCGCGTTCTTCATCCTGAGCTTCGTCCTCTATCTCGGCCACATCTACCAGCGGAAGCATGCGGCCGCGGCCACCGGCGACGCCCTGCCGACGATTGCGGTCCCCGCGGCCCATCCGGCCCCGGCGACGCCCGCGGCTCCCGCGAAGCCCTGAGCTCATGCCGGTTTCGCTGCACGCGCCCGCCTTCATTCGGCGGGCGTTTTTTATTTCCGCGTGGCTGGCGGCGACCGTTGCCCGCGGGGGACCGGCTCCGGGTCCCGGCCAGTCGCCGGCCCCGTACCTCCAGTTGGGGCAGCCCGACCAGGCCGAGGGCCGCCGCGTGCTGGCCGCGTTCCGCGCCGCGGGGATTCCCGGGCAGTATTACCTCGAGTTCGCGCTGCGGGTGATGCCCCGGCGCGGCGAGGAGCGGGTGCTGCCGGGCAAACTCTGGGGCTCCCGCAATGAGCAGGGCGCCGTCACCCGGGTGACCGTCGCCTCCGCCGCCTCCGGCGAGCGCCGCCTGCTGATTCAGAACGGCGAAGACGCCGGCGTCTGGTGCACGGATGCCGCCAAGGGCGCGACGACCACGCGCCGGGTGGACGCGTTCGAACCGCTGGTCCCCGGCGTCGAGCTCACGGCCTTCGAGCTCCAGATGCCCTACCTCTACTGGCCCGATGCCACGCTCGAGCGGGTCAGCCGCGTGCGCAGCCGCCCGGCTCATGTGTTTTTCTTCGTCCCGCCCGCCGCCTGGGCCGCCCAGCATCGCGACATCGGCGGGGTGCGGGTGTCCCTCGACACGCAGTTCAACGTGCCGGTGCAGACCGAGCTCATCGCCCCGAATGGCCGGGTGCTGCGGACGCTGTCCCTGGTCGACCTCAAGAAGGTCGGCGAACAATACCTCCCGAAGACCATCGACCTGCGCAATGACGTGACGCGGGACAAGACGCGCTTCCAGGTCACGGCGGCCGCCCTCGATTTGGTGTTACCCGCGGCCGTGTTTGCGCCGGACCAGCTGACCGAGGCGGTCGCGGTTCCGGCCCCGGGTCGGCTGGTGCGGTTCGACTGAGGAACCCGGCGCGCGGGCCGCACGCCCGGCTTGCACTGCCGAGAAAACGCGGCTTGCTCACTCTCTGCGCACCTGCGCCGCCATGCCCCAAGTCACCCAGCGCCCGGAAGTCGCCGTCATCTACTGCCCCCTGTGGCACAGCTACGACCACGCGAGCTCGTGGAAAGGCGAGGGCTGGTGCGAATGGGAGCTGGTGAAGTCGGCGATCCCGCGCTTCAAGGGACACCGCCTGCCGCTCCAGCCGAGCTGGGGGTGCTTTGACGAAAGCGACCCGCGCTGGGCCGCCCGCGAGGTCGCGCTGGCGGCGGACCATGGCGTCGACGTCTTCATCTTCGACTGGTATTGGTACAGCGGGGTGAAGCTGATGGAGGAGGCCCTGGAGCGGGGGTTTCTCCGGGCGCCGAACCGCCGCCGGCTGAAGTTTGCCCTGATGTGGGCCAACCACGCGTGGTCCGACTATTTCCCCGCGCCCTTTGACCAGCCCTGGAACTCCTGGCTGCCGATGCGCCACTCGCCCCAGGACCTCGAGCGCGTGATCGCCTACGCGCAGGAGCACTATTTCAACCAGCCAAACTACTGGCAGGTGGAGGGGAGGCTGTTCTTCAGCCTCTTCCAGCCGGAGGAGCTGGTGAAGCAACTCGGCGGGCCGGCGGCGACGCGCCGGATTTTTGCCCGGATCGACCGCCGGCTGCGGGCGGGCGGCCTGCCGCCCATGCACTGGAATGCCATGATCTGGGAACCGGGCGCGGCCGCCGGGCTGAAGGACGCGGGTTTTCACAGCACCACCACCTACAACATCAACTCGACCGGCCAGCCGGGCGCCGGGCTCGTCCAGCGGTACCCCGACGTCATGGCGGAGCACGCCCGCAAGTGGCGGGCCCTGGCCGCCACGCCGCTGCCGCACTGTCCGGTCGTGACGATGGGGTGGGATGTCACGATGCGCTGCGATCCGCAGCTGCCGTGGCCGTTTCCCCCGTCGAAGCTCACGGGCGGGCACGGTTATCCCTACGGCCACATCGTGACGGGGAACACCCCGCGGCGCTTCGGCCAGCTCTGCCGGCGCGCGGTGGAGCACGTGCGCCAGGATCCGCAGCATCCCTTTGCGGTCTTTGTGAACGCGTGGAACGAATGGACCGAGTACAGCTTCCTGCTCCCGGAAAAGCGCTACGGCCTGGCTTATCTGCAGGAACTGCGGCGCGCCTTTGGACGCGCCCCGCGGGCCGGCGGCCGCTAGGCGGCCGCGCTCACTTCAGGACGGCCTCGGTGGTGGCGTCGAAGAGGTGCGCCGAGTCCATGCGCAAGGTGACCTTGACCTTCTGGTTGACCTCGAAGCGGTCGGTCGGGCGGACGCGGGCGATGAACGAATGGGCGCCGGTGTCGAGATAGAGGTAGGTCTCCGACCCCATGGGCTCCGAGACCTCGACGGTGACGTCGATGGTGTGGGCGGGGTTGGGCGAGGAGAGGTTGAGCGAGTCCTGGACATCCTCGGGGCGGATGCCGAGCACGATGGGCTGGTCGACATGCCCCGCGGCCTTGGCGGCGAGGGCCTCGGGGAGCTGGACGGTCAGCGGCGCGCCCTTCGGGTTGGTCTCGACGAAGGAAAGGTGATTGCCCGTGCGCTTGATCTGGCCCTTGAAGAAATTCATCGGCGGGCTGCCGATGAAGCCGGCCACGTACATGTTCTCCGGGTGGTTGTAGAGCTGGAGGGGCGCGGCCACCTGCATGATGTTGCCGTCCTTCATCACGCAGATGCGGTCGCCCATGGTCATGGCCTCCACCTGGTCGTGCGTCACGTAGATCATGGTGGCGCCGAGCCGCGCGTGCAGCTTGGAGATCTCGGTGCGGGTGGAGACGCGCATCTTGGCGTCGAGGTTCGAGAGCGGCTCGTCGAAGAGGAACACCTTGGGCTTGCGGACGATGGCGCGGCCGACGGCGACGCGCTGGCGCTGGCCGCCGGAGAGGGCCTTGGGCTTGCGCTCGAGGTAGTCGCTCAGGCCGAGCATGGTGGCGGCCTCGCGGACGCGGGCGTCGATCTCGGCCTTGGGAAATTTGCGGAGCTTCAGGCCGAACGCCATGTTGTCGTAGACCGACATGTGCGGGTAGAGCGCGTAATTCTGGAAGACCATCGCGATGTCGCGGTCCTTCGGCAGCACGTTGTTCACCACCTTGCCGTCGATCGAGATGGTGCCGTCGGAGATTTCCTCGAGGCCGGCGATCATGCGCAGCGTGGTCGACTTGCCGCAGCCCGACGGCCCGACCAGCACCATGAACTCGCGGTCCTCCACCGTCAGGTTGATGGTATTCACGGCCCGGACACCCGGCCCGTTCTTCTCGGGGTAAATCTTGACGAGGTTTTCGATGATGACTTTAGCCATGGGGTGGGGAAAGAAAGTACCTCTGCGAAACTCGGAGAATCCCCGTTTGAGTCAATTTTTATGCGCGGCAATTTTTCGTTGCTCCGGCGCCCGCCGCGGCGCCTCATGTCCATCTCTTTCCCTGCCATGGCCACCGCTTCCAGCAAAAATTCCGCCCCCCATACCTTCGACCTGCCGCTGAGCCTGATCGCGAAGATCCACGCCGTGCGGAAGGTCCGCCGCCTCAAAACCGCGACCGCGGTGGTGCGGCTGGCGATTGAGGAGTTCGACTTTGAAGGCTGCGTGCTGCTGCACGAGCCGCACCGGCAGATCTCGGTGCGGATCACCGCGGCGCAGCGCGCGATGGTCAAGCGCTACGCGCAGAGCAAGGATTCGAGCGTCGGCGAACTGGTGCGACTGGCGCTGGAAAACCTGTCGGTCCGGCCGGCCCGGTCGCGCGCCAGGAAGTGAGGCCCGCCGGACCGCGGTCCGGCGCCCCTGCGCGGGGGCTTGCCTTTGTCCCGCGCGCTTCGTTGTAGTGGAGCGTCCCATGAACTCCGCCCCGCCGCCGCTCTCCACCTGGGCCCGCAATATCGCTCCCTCGCCGACCCTCGCGGTCGACGCCAAGGCCAAGGCCATGCAGGCGGCCGGCGAGGACGTCTGCAGCTTTGCGGCGGGCGAGCCCGACTTCGACACGCCCGACCACATCAAGGAGGCCTGCATCACCGCGCTGCGCGGCGGCAAGACCAAGTACGCGCCGACCCCCGGGATCGAGCCCCTGCGCCAGGCCATCGCGGCGCGCTACACCGCCGAATACGGCCTGGCCGCCGTGCCCGCGCAGGTCGTCGTCTCCCCCGGCGGCAAGTTCAACTGCTACCTCGGCATCCTCGCCACCTGCTCGCCGGGCGACGAGGTCATCATCCCGGCGCCCTACTGGGTCAGCTATCCCGAGATGGTGAAGCTCGCCGGGGCCACGCCGAAGTTCGTGCTCTGCGACGACGCCACCGGCTTCAAGCTCACCCCGGCGGCGCTGACGGCGGCGCTCACGCCCCGGACCAGGCTGCTCGTCCTGAACTCGCCGTCCAACCCCACCGGCGCCGTCTACACCCGCGCGGAACTGGCCGCCCTCGTGGCCGTCGCGGTGCAGCACAACCTCTACATCCTGTCGGACGAGATGTACGAGCATCTCATCTACGACGGCGCCCAGCCGACCTGCCTCGCCACGCTTTCCCCCGCGGCCGAGGCGCGGACGATTGTGGTCGCCGGGTTCTCCAAGACCTATGCGATGACGGGCTGGCGCATCGGCACCACGCTGGCGCCGCTGCCGATCGCCAAGGCCATCAGCGAACTGCAGAGCCAGATGTCGTCCAACGTCACCACCTTCGCCCAGTACGGCGCGCTGGCGGCGCTGACCGAGCGGGAGCAGACGGCGGCGGCGGTGGCGCGGATGCTGACCGCCTTCGACCGGCGGCGCCGGCACCTCCATGCCGAGCTCAACCGGATTCCCGGCGTGCGCTGCCTCCTGGCCCAGGGCGCGTTTTACCTCTTTCCCAACATCGCGAGCTTCGGGCTGACCGACCGCGAGTTCTCCAGCCGGCTGCTGGAGACGGAGAAGGTCGCCGTCGTGCCCGGCAGCGCGTTCGGCGCCGAGGGCTACGTGCGCCTGAGCTACGCCACCTCCGACGAGACCATCGCCAAGGGCCTGGCGCGGCTGGCGCGCTTCTGCGCCACGCTCCGCCGCTAGGCGGCGGCGCACGGCCACCGGACGCCCCATGCTGATCGCCACCGCCGACCTGCGTGCGCACCTGCTCGATCCCGCGTGGGTCATCTTCGACTGCCGGCACGACCTGCAGGACGCCGATTACGGCGCGCGGGGCTACCGGGAGGCGCATCTTCCCGGGGCCCACTTTGCGCCGATCGCCACCGCGCTCTCGAGTGCCCCGACGGGCGCCAACGGCCGGCACCCGCTGCCCCGCGCCGAGGATGTCGCCGCCTTTCTCGCGCAACACGGGGTCACCGCGGACAGCCGGATCGTGGCCTACGACGATGCCGGCGGGCCGTATGCGGCGCGCTTCTGGTGGCTGGCCCGCTGGATCGGGCTGACCCAGGTCGCGGTGCTGGACGGCGGCCTGCCCAAGTGGGTCGCCGGCGGCCACCCGGTCAGTTCCGTCCGTCCCGTACCGGGGCGCGGCCTGGTCAGCGCCCGGCCGGATCCGACGCGGCTGGTTGACGCCGCCGGGGTGCTGGCGCGGGTGCAGGCCGGGACCGCCCTGGTGATCGACGCCCGCCCGCCCGAGCGTTTCCGGGGCAACGTGGAACCGGTGGACCCGGTGGCGGGACACATCCCGACCGCCCGGAATCGTCCCTTTAAGGCCAACCTCAATCCCGACCTGACCCTGCGCCCCGCGACCGAGCTGAAGCGCGAGCTGGTGGCGCTGCTCGGGGGCTGGGCGCCGGCCGACGTGATCCACCAGTGCGGATCCGGGATCACGGCCTGCGCGAATTTGCTGGCGATGGAGCACGCCGGCCTGCCCGGCTCCAAGCTCTATGCCGGCTCCTGGAGCGAGTGGATCGCCGATCCGACCCGGCCGGTCGCCCGCGGCTTCTGAGCGGCCTGCCCGCCGAACGCCGGCGAGGCCGGCGGCAGGGACAAAAAAGCGCCGGACCTTGCGGTCCGGCGCACACTCACACAACCAAGTGATTCGCGATCAGAACTGATACTTCAGGCCGACCGCGTAGAGCCAGGGATCGAGCCGCGCCTGGGTCAGGGTGGTCGCGCCCGCGATGACATCCGAGCGGATGATCGCGCGTTTGACGTCGAGATTGAAGCTCCACTGCTCGTCGATCACCCAGTCCACGCCGCCCTGGGCAGCGAGACCCACGCTATAGTGGTCGAGCGCCAGCGGCACACCGGCAACCGAGAGATGGGTGTCCCAGATGAGCGTGAAATTGACGCCGCCGCCGACGTAGGGCCGGATCGCGCCGCCGGGGTTGGCGCGGTATTGCAGGAGCAGGGTGGGCGGCAGGTGCTTGAACGTGCCGAGTTTGCCGACGCCGGCCAGGCTGACGTCCTGCGTCTGGGGAATGGTCAGCACCAGTTCGGCCGCGAGGGTGTCGCTGAAGGCGTAGCCGACGTCGATCTCGGGAATGAACTGGTCGTTGATCGCGACGGCATCCTTGGCGAAGTTGATGCCCAGCGCACTGAACGCATCGGAGCTGTCCACAGTTTGCAGGTAGGTTGCCCGCAGGCGGGCGGACCAGGGGCTGGCGGCGGAGAGCGACGCGGCGGAAAGCAGCAGCGCGGTGCCGCAGGCGACAAGACGGAACATTTTATTCATGACTCTAGGACGGGGGGTGGGTGGCTCACGGACACCATGTCCGGGAGGCATGACCCATCCTACGGCACGCCCGCGCCGCGGGCACGCCATCCGTTGTCCAAGGTGGCGCAGAAATTGCACGGGGCGCCGCCCGCGGCTTCTTCGGCCGGCGTGGCGCGCGCCTAGGGCTGCTTGGCCGCGTCGATCTTGGCGGCCTCGGCCTCCATCTGCGAGACCAGCTGGTCCATCTGGTCGACGACGGCCTGCACGGTTTCGCGCCGGCTGAGATCCACGCCGGCCTTGAGCAGCTGGCGCATCGGCAGGTCGTTGCCGCCGCTCCGCAGCAGGGTGAGGTAGCGCTCGGTGGCCTGGGCCTGGGCCGCCGGGGTCCCCGTCGTCATGTCCTTGAACAGCTTGGCGGAGGAGGCGAAGCACGTGGCGTACTGGTAGACGTAATAGGGCGAGTTGTAGAAGTGCGGGATCCGCGCCCAGGTGTACTGGTAGAGCTCGTCCAGCGTCACGGAGTCGCCGTAATAGTCCTGCAGGAGCTGGCGGTAGATGCCGTTGAGGACCTCCGCGGTGATGGGCTGGCCGTGCTCGGCCAGGCGGTGCGCCTGCAGTTCGAAGTCGGCGAACATCACCTGCCGGTAGAAGGTGCGCACGATCGAGTCCACCGCGTGCTGGAGCAGGAGGAAGCGCTCCTGCGGGCTGGTGGACTTGGCCAGCATCTGGGTGAGGAGGAAGCGCTCGTTGATGGTGGAGGCGACCTCGGCGACGAAGATGGTGTAGTCGGCGGTGGCGAAGGGCTGGCTCTCGTAGGACAGCACGGTGTGCATCGCGTGGCCGGCCTCGTGGGCGAGGGTGAACGCCGAGTCGAGGGTGTCGTTATAGTTCAGCAGCAGGTAGGGGCCCACGCCGTAGACCCCCGCGCAGTAGGCCCCGCTGGCCTTGCCCTCGCTCTCGTAGACATCGATCCGGCCGCCCGCGACGAACTTCCGGTACTTGGCGACATAGTCGGCACCGAGCGGGGCGACGGAGCCGATGACCAGCTCCTTGGTTTCCTCGAAGGGAAAGGTGCGCGTCGAGCGGTAGATCGGGATCACGCTGTCGTAGTGGTGGTAGTGCTCGAGCTTGAGCAGCTTCTGGCGCAGGCGGGAGTAGCGCTGCAGGGGCGCGGTGCCGGCGCGGGTGGTCGCGACGAGGGTTTCCACCACGGAGGTCGGGATGGCGCTGCTGTCGAGGGCGGCGGCGAGGGTCGAGGGGTAGTTGCGGGCCTGGGCGTTGCACCAGCCGCGCTGCAGGACCGCGTTGTAGATCGCGGCGTAGGTGTTGGCGGTGGCGGCGTAGGTCTGGATGTTGGCGGTGAAGGCCGCAGCGCGGTCGGATTGGTTATAGTTGGTCTCCAGCACCAGGCCCAGGTTGGCCGGCGTGACGGTGATCGTGCTGCCATCGGCGAGCTTGAGCGCGGGGAACTTGATGTCGGACGTGCTCAGCTCCTGGAAGATCGACGTCGGAGTCCGGTTGAACCGCGAGGCGAACGAGAGCAGCTTCTCGCCCTTCTCGTCGAGCACGTGGGCCTGCAGCCGGTAGTTGTCGAGGATGATGAAGGCGTAGGGCGCCAGGGCGGGGGTGGACTGGATCCACTTTTCCATCGTCGCCTGGGGAATGGTGAGCAGTTCCGGCGTGAACCAGGCGGTGGCGGTGCCGAACTTGGCAAACACCGCGCCGACCTGCTGGTACTTGCCCGCGATGGTCTGGTTGCGGGTGTCGACGTCGCGCTGCAGCTGCGGGTAGCAATAGGTCTTGTACTGGAGCATGCCGATCTCGTCGAAGCGCTGGTAGGCCTTCAGGACGGCGGCCGGACCCTGCGCCAGCGAGCCGCGGAGCGCGGCAAATTCGTCCATCTTGACCTCCATCGTTTTCATCCCGGCCTCCCAGGCCTCCCAGCTGGGGAAAATGGGGGAGAAGTCCCAGCGGTCCGCGACGGGGATCTCGGCACGGGTGCGGGGGGCGGTGGGGCTGGCGGTGGCGGTGGTCACAAACAGGAGGGTGGTGGCGAGGAGGAACGCGGGCAACGTAGGTTGAGGCATGGGGCGCAGTATGCTGGCCCGCGGGGGCATGTCCAGCCGCCGCGCGCCCGCCGGACGGCGGCGCAGAACGGCGGCCGCCGCGCTCCGGTCCGGAGGAGTCGGCCGCAGGTGCTCGCCGCGTGGCGGGCGGGCTTCAGGCCGTCGGGGTCGACGGGTGTTCCCGGGCCCCTTGGGTGAGCCACTTCTCCATGAACGCGGCGATGATGCAGCCGACAAGCGCGTAGCTGCCGAGCAGCATCCACATGGCCTCGGGGCGGTGCCAGTAGTCGAGCTGGTGGGTGATCATGGCCTGCTTCAGGGGTGTGACCACGCCGTGGAGCGTGACGGTCTCGGGCGACCAGTGCTCGAGCAGGTGTCCGGAGAAGGCGCTGACGAGGGTCTTGGCGAGGAACCACGGGACGAGGGACAGGCCGAGGTAGGTGCCTTCCTGGCCCTTGGGGGCGATGGCGGCGGTGTACTCGTAGAGCTTGGGCGACCACACGACCTCGCCGACCGTCACGAGCACCATGCAGAGGAGCGCCATGACGTAGTGGGCCTGGCCGATTTCCATGCCGTAGACCGTCCACGGCAGCGCCATGGGCAGGAGGGCGACGGACGAGATCATGGCCCCGTACACGAGCATCCGGAACACGCCGAACTTGTTCGTGAAGGGAATGAACAGGATGAGGCCGAGTACGATGCCGATGGGGTTGATCGCGTTGAGCGTGCCGATGGCGGCGTCGGGCCCGATGGTGCGCAGCCAGTATTTCGGCATGAGCAGGTAGAGGTACACGTAGACGGCGCGCACGCCGACGATCAGGCCGATCAGCACGAGCAGGCGCCAGAGCGCCGGCTCGCGGATCATCTCGCGCCAGATCTGCAGGGGGTTCTTGCGCGCGACGGTTTTCTCCTCGGTCGGGGCCTCCGGCGGGTCATCCGGGCTGACCAGCTGGTCCTCGGTCTTGATCAGCAGCTTGCCCGTGATGAGGCAGAGCACGGCGCAGATCACCCCGAGGGTGAAGATGTGGACGTTCGGGAGGTGGAGCAGCTTGCGCACGATATCGATCGAGAAGCCCGCGGCGGCGGCGCCGATGTTCATGAACAGGTACCAGAGGTTGAAGCCCGCGCTCCGGGAGCGGCGGGTGGTGTACCGGTTGGTGGCCGCCTGGAAGATGGTCTGCAGGCCGGCCATGAACGGGGCCATCAGGAGGAAGATCACGCCGGCCAGCAGCCCGCGGTGCGGCAGCGAGGGCGTGAGCCCGACCCAGACCATCGCGAGGCGCAGCACCAGCTGGCCGCCCAGGGCGATGTTCAGCGAGCGCCGGATGCCCAGCCAGTCGGTGGTCATGCCGGAAAACAGCAGCATCAGGGACGTCGCCGAGGTGAACACCGTGATGGTGTAGCCGGCCGAGCGGTCGTTGAGCCCGAGATCCTCGGAGAGGAACACCGCCGCGATGGTCAGCAGCGCAAAGTAGGCGGTGGAGTCCAGGAAGTTGACGATCTGGATGCCCCAGTATTCGACGCGGGTTTCCTTGAGGACGCCGAAGTCCTTGAAATAGCCGACGATCATCTCGGCGGTGGTGCGGCGCGGGGCGGGGTCACTCATGACAGCGGGAGGTAGGGGTGGGGTGGCGGGCGGGTGAAAGGCGGGGCAGGCGGGGCATGATCAACAATAACCCGGCCCGAAATGCGATGGCATTGTTGCCGTTCGCCAGCCTCGGCGGCGAGTGCCGGCTTTCGGCTGGCCTGCCGCCGCACTCTGGTGATGCTGGGGCCACCGACGACCCATGCCCCCCGCCGCGAACCCCGCCCCGTGTCTGGCCCAGCGCAAGCAGCGCTGGCTCGATTTTTATGCCGGCAAGCCCGACGCGCGCTGCATGGTCCTGCTCGGCATCACCGACCCGGCCGCCCCGCCGCGCCCCTGGCCCAACCATGACCAGCAGGCGGCGCGCATCGACTGGGCCTGGCAGGGCTACCAGCGCGACCTGCGCCGCGCCGCGGTGCTGGACGACGACTTCATCCCGTACCTTGACCCCTATACCGGCACGGAGATTTTCGCCGAGGCCTTCGGCTGCGCGGTGCACCGGCCGGCGGACAACATGCCCTTCGCCCTGCCGCGGATCACGACCCCGGCCGAGGCCGACCGGATCAAGGTCCCGGAGCTGAGCTCCTCCCCGCTCGCCGAGCTGTTCGACATCGCGGACGAGCTCCGGCGGCGGGCCGGGCCGGACGCGGTGATGAAGCTCGTGGACACGCAGAGCCCGATGGACACGGTGGCGCTGCTTTGGGACAAGACGGAGCTGTTCAGCGCGATGCTCGAGGCCCCGGACGCGGTGAAGCACCTCGCCGCGAAGGTGCACACGCTGTTCACGGCGTTCCTCGACGAGTGGTACCGCCGCTACGGCTGCGAGTTCATCGCGCACTTCCCGTATTATTACATGCCGCGCGGCGTGACGCTTTCGGAAGACGAGGTCGGGGCGGTCAACCCCGACATGTTCTGCGAGTTTTTTCTGCCGGAGCTGCAGGCGCTCTCCGACCGCTACGGCGGCATCGGGATTCACTGCTGCGCCAACTCGCGCCACCAGTGGGATAATTTCAAGCGCATCCGCAATCTGCGCATGCTCAATATCTGCCAGCCGCCCGACGTGATCAAGGCCGCCTACCACGCCTTTGCCGAGAGCACCGGCCAGCACCACGGCTTCTGGGATGCCAAGATTCCGCCCTGGCAGTGGCCGCGCCATTTGCCGCCGCATGCGCGCATGGTCATCCAGACCGAGGCCAAGGACCTGGCCGGGGCCAAGTCGATCCTGGCCAAGATCCGCCGCGCGAGCCGGTGAGGCGTCGCTGACCGCCGCGGGGAGGTCCGGCCGAGTTGCAAGGCACGCGGCTGCGCCCGACGGCGGGAGCCTTGCCAGCGTCGCGGCAAGTGTTTGGTTGAGCCGGTGCGTTTCCGCCCGCCCGCCTTCGCCCTGCTCCTGATCATCTATCTGGGCTTCATCAGTCTGGGGCTGCCCGACGGAACCTTCGGCGTGGCGTGGCCGGCAATTTATCCTGAGCTGCACCTGCCCATCGGGCTGGCCGGCACGATCACGATCGTCGTCACGCTGCTCTCCGGGCTTTCGGGCTTTCTCAGCGGCCGCATCATCGCCCGGTTCCACACGGGTCCGGTCGTATTCATGAGCTGCCTGCTCACCGGCGGGGCGCTGTTGATCGTTTCCCAGGCCTCCAGTCTGGTTTGGCTGCTGGCGGCCGCCCTGCCGCTGGGGGTGGGGGCGGGGGCGGTTGACGCCGGCCTCAATGGCTATGTGGCGCGGCACTACAGCGGACGGCACATGAACTGGCTGCACGCGTGCTGGGGCGTGGGCGCCACGTGCGGTCCGCTGTTCATGAGCTACGCGCTCGGCTCCCACCGGGGGTGGCGCGCGGGTTACCTGGCTCTGGGGGGCCTGCAGGTGCTGCTCGCGCTGCTGTTCCTGGTCACGCTGCGGCTGTGGGCGACTGCACCTGAGCAGGCCCGGCACGCCGCGGCGGCGGACGCGCCTGACGGTCGGCCGACGCGGCCGGCCAACTCCTTTGCCGGCTGGCTGTCGCCCGTGATTTTCGCGCTGTATGTGGCGGTGGAATCCACCGCCGGGCTCTGGGCCGGCTCGATCCTGGTGGTGGGGCGGGGGGTGGCGCCGGATACCGCCGCCCTGTGCACCGCGGCCTACTACGGCGCGATCACCGGCGGCCGCATCCTCGTCGGTTTTGTCGTGAAGGACGGGGACAACCGCCGGGTGGTCGCCCTCGGGCTGCTGGTCGCGCTGCTCGGCGCGGGACTCTTTGCCTGCGCCACGACACCCTGGCTGAACGCCGGTGCGTTGGTCCTGCTCGGGCTGGGTTTTGCTCCGGCCTATCCCTGCCTGATGCACGAGGTCCCGCGGCGGTTCGCGCCGGACGCCACGCTCACCGTGATCGGCCGGCAGTCGGGCGCGTCTTATCTCGGCGGAGCCCTGCTGCCCGCCGCGGCCGGCTGGCTGGCGCAGTATTCGCTGGCCGGCATCCCCTGGGTGCTCGTCCTCGGCATCATCGTTCTGGCCGCCAGCGTCCGGCTGTTGGATCGGGTGACCTGACGGCCGGCGCGGCCGGTTTCGTCGCGCGACAGTTCGCGCTCGCTCTCCCCGCCGCCCGGGCGCACGTTCGCGCCTATGGCTAAAACGCAAAACTCCCAGAAGCAGTCCAAGAAGAAGCCGCTGAAAACGCAGGCCGAGAAAAAAGCCGCGAAGCGCGACAAGAAGAACGCCCGCTAAGGCGTGGTCGGTGGGTCCGCCCGCCGGCTGCGGCCGCGCGGGTGCCGCGTGTCCGGGTGGCGCCGGCTCAGGCCTTCTTCACGAAGCAGGCCTTGAGGGCCATCGCGCTGCCGTCGATCCGGCAGTCG
This sequence comes from uncultured Opitutia bacterium, assembly GCA_903830425.1. GTDB lineage: Bacteria > Verrucomicrobiota > Verrucomicrobiia > Opitutales > Opitutaceae > Opi-474. The sequence continues at coordinate 30,374 of CAIKTR010000132.1, read as the reverse complement.
ATTTCGTGGTCGCCGTCCACCAGGCGGATGTTCTTGGCCTTGGTGCCCTGTTTCAGCACCTGGGATCCGCCGCCCACCTTCAGGTCCTTGATCAACGCGACGGTATCCCCGTTGGCCAGCACATTGCCGTGGGCGTCCTTCACGACCCGGGCGGCCTCGGGGGCGGCTTCCTTGGGCCACTCGTGGCCGCAGGTCGCGCATTCCCAGCGATCGGGGTGGCTGAGCACGTCTTCCAGGGTGCAGGCAGGGCAGGTGGGCTTGGTCGTCATCGGGTGCGCGGGTGTAAGGGAGTCGGCCAAAGTGCCCGTCTCCGGCGGTCGGGAGCAAGCGGGAATCGGGACGAAATTCGGCGCCGCGCGAACTAACGGACGCAGCCGCGCCCCGGCCGCGGATAATTTCCGCCGCGCCGCGGCGAATCTGATTGCCCGGGCCCGGCATTATCGCCGGCCTTGCAGGCATGGGCGCCAAGTACCTACCGACCATCAAAGACCAGAAGGCCAGCCTGCGCTTCCAGCAGAAGCAGCACCCCCTGCCTTTTTTCAAGAAACCGACCAGCCTGCCGCCGGTGAAGAAGTCCAAGCCGAAGGAGGCCTGAGCGGCGTTGGCGCGGCGGACCGGCCGCACAGGCGCCGGGCCGCAGTTTGGATTTGACCCGAGCCCAAGGACGCACCGGCTTGGTTGACCCATGAAGCAAACCCTGCCGCTGCCATGCGAGTGGAACGTGATGCATGCCGAGCCCTGGCTGGGCGCGACCGTGGCCTGCTCAGCCCTGCCCCTCGCGGAGCGCTGGGTGCCGGCCCAGGTGCCCGGCGACGTGCACCTCGACTATGAGCGCGCCGGACTGATTGCGGACCCGTTTTACGGCACCAACCACGACCATTGCCGGTGGATGGAGGAGTGGGACTGGTGGTATCGCACCGACCTCGTTCCGCCGGCGCCCGGTCCGGGGCAGCGGCTGCACCTGTGCTTCGAGGGGCTGGATGTCTTTGCCACGGTCTACCTCAACGGGCGGGAAGTGGGGCGGCACCGCAACATGTTCACCCCCCTCCGGCTGGATGTGACGGATGGCGTGCAGCCGGGGACGAACCGGCTCGAGGTCTGCCTCGGTTCGCCGGTGACGCCGCCGGGCCGCCAGCCCTCGCCCGAGGTGCGGGGCTATGGCTCGCCGCTGCGCCTGCAGGTGCGCAAGGCCCAGTCCTGCTACGGGTGGAACATCACGCCGCGACTGGTCACGATCGGGATTTGGAAACCCGTGTCCTGGCTGCTGGTCGAGCCCGCGGAGATCGCCGACGTGTATGTGAGCACGGTGGCGCTGGCGGCGGACGGCACCGCCGAACTGGAGGCCCGGATCGAGCTGCAGCACAACCACGGCGCGCCCGGGCCGGTCGAGCTCGAGCTGACCGTCGCCGGCCAGACCCGCCGGCTGACGCTGCCGGGCGACCCGGCCGGCGACCGCCACGTGGAGCGCTTCACCGTGCCCCAGGCCAAGCTGTGGTGGCCGCACGACCACGGCGCACAACCCCTGTATGCGTGGACTGCGGTCCTGCGCCGCGCCGGGTCGACCCTGGACCAGCGGAGCGGCCGCTTCGGCATCCGCACGGTGGACCTCATTCAGGAGCCCGCGGCGGACGGAACCACGTCGTTCATCGTGGCGGTGAACGGGCGTAAAATTTTTCTCAAGGGCATGAATTGGACGCCGGTGGATGCGATCTACGCGCGGATCGACGACGCGCGTTACCATGAGCTCCTGCAGGCGACCCGGGGGGCCAACATCAACGCCCTGCGCGTCTGGGGCGGCGGCATCTACGAGCACGATTCCTTCTATGCCCGGTGCGACGAACTCGGCCTGCTCGTCACCCACGACTTCATGTTCGCCTGCGGCTGTTATCCCCAGGACCCGGAGTTTCTCGACGAGGCGCGCCGCGAGGCGGAGTTTCAGGTGCGGCGGCTGCGGCACTTTGCAAGCGTCGTCGTCTGGTTTGGCGACAACGAGAACGACGTGCTGGCCGACACCAGCTTCAACTACCCGGCCTACCGCCACAACCGGCTGAGCAAGGAGGTCCTGCGCGACGTCGTGCGGGCCCATGCGCCGCTCACGCCCTATGTGCCGACCTCGCCCTTTTCCCCCGGGGTGTACGACCAGAACTCGCCGCGGGAGGGTGACTGCCACCTCTGGGCCCACGGCCAGTCCTACCGGGCCGAGCTCTACGTGGGCCAGGAGCCGCGGATGGTGACCGAGATCGGGCACATGGGCATGCCGGACCTGGCGGTGATCGAGCGCTTCGTGCCGCCGGACCAGCGCTGGCCCATCTGGAACGAGTCCTACCTCACGCACGGCTCGGACTGCACCCGGCTGGACCGGCGCGGCCTGCTGCGGACCCTCTGGCAGAGCATCGAGGCGCGGGGCTGGCCGGAGCCGACGTCCCTCGACGACCTGATCGCGAAGAGCCAGCAGCTCCACGCCGAGGCCTCCCGCTTCTGGATCGAACTCTACGCCGGTCAGCCCGGCTGCTGGGGCATCTTCCTCTGGAGTCTGTCCGACTGCTGGCCCCAAATTTCCCCGGCCTACATCGCGTATCCCTTCCATCCCAAACCTGCGCTGACCGCCGTGCAGGAGGCCTACGCCCGGGTGCGGCGCTGACGCGCGGTCCGCGCCGCCGGTGTTTTCCGCTTCCGCCCCGCGCCCCTAGCCCCTAGCTTGACCGCCACCCCCATGTCCAAAACCACCTACCGTTTTTGCGCCGGCCCCTGGAATTTCAGCGAGGGCCGTGATCCGTATGGTCCCGAGACGCGGCTGCCCCAGTCCTTCGACTGGAAGCTCGCCGCCCTCAAGCAGCTCGGGTTCGACGCCATGATGTTTCACGACGACGACGCCGTGCCGGACATCGACACCAAGTCGTCCGCGCAGGTGCTCAAGGAGGCGAAGGCCCTGCGGCGGAAGCTCGACGACGCCGGGATCGTCGCCGAGCTGGTCGCGCCCCGGCTCTGGTTCGCCCCGCAGACCGTGGACGGCGGCTTCACCTCCAACCGGGCGGCGGACCGCCGCTATGCGCTCGACCGCTCGAAGCAGACGCTCGACATCGCCCGGGTGCTGGGCACCGACCTGATCGTGCTCTGGCTGGCGCGCGAGGGCACCTACGTGCGCGAGTCCAAGTCCGGGGCGCGCTCCACCGCCTTGCTCGTGGAGGCGCTCGACGCGCTGCTGGCGCACGACCGTCAGGCCCGGCTCTGCATCGAGCCCAAGCCGAACGAGCCGATGGACCACGCCTACCTGCCGACGATCGGCCACGCGCTGGCCATCGCCCAGCTCACCCGCGCCCCGCAGCGCGTCGGCTGCCTGATTGAGTCGGCCCACTCCGTCCTCGCGGGCCTGGACCCGGCGGACGAGATCGATTTCGCGATGGCGTTCGGCAAGCTCTGGTCGCTCCACCTCAACGACCAGAACGGGCTCAAGTACGACCAGGACAAGCCGTTTGGCTCGGCCAATCTCCGCAGCGCCTTCAATCAGGTCTGCGCCCTCGAGCGCAACGGCTACGGCCGCCGCGGCGAGTACGTCGCCTTTGACGTGCATCCGTTCCGCACCACCCGGGAGGAGCACTATCTCCGGCACCTCGACAATTCCCGGAAGACCTTCCTGCACCTCGTCGCCAAGGCCCGCAGCTACCCGAAGCAGCAGGCCGCCGCCCTGATCGCGGACCGCAACTACCAGGACCTCGACCAGCTGGTGATCGAGCACCTGCTCGGCTGCTAGCCCGCGCGCACCGCCCAGCGCAGCTTGGCCGACGAGCTGCGGGGATTGTCGCGGCGCTCCTCCGGTCCGGCGCGCCCGACCTCCTCGCTGGCGGACGCGTAGATCCCGGCGCGCACCCCCTCCCGCAACGCCTGCTTCACCCGCCGGTCCTCGCCGGAATGGAACGTGAGGATCGCCACGCGCCCGCCGGCGCGCAGGCAGGACGGCAGCCGCCGCAGGAAGAGCTCGAGCGTGCCGAATTCGTCGTTCACCGCGATGCGGATGGCCTGGAACACCCGGCGCACGCAGTCGTCGTCCTCCGCCGGATCGCGGCGGGGACGGTGCGCCGCGCGCAGGTCCCGGATGGCCGAGGCGAGTTGCAGCGTCCGCGTGAAGGGTGTGTCCGCACGGCGCGCCACCAGCCCGCGGGCCAGCGCCGCGGCGTCGGGCTCGTCGGCGTGGTCGTGCAGGGCGGCGGCGAGCGTGTCCGGGGACACCCGCGCGAGCCACTCGGCCGCCGACGGCGGGCGGGACGGGTTCAGGCGCAGGTCGAGCGGACAGTCGGTCTTGAAGGTGAAGCCGCGCGCGGGATCGTCGAGTTGCATGGAGGAGACCCCGAGATCGGCGAGGATCGCGTCCGCCCCGTCGAGACCGAGCGACGCCAGCACGGCGGGCAGGGCGGCGAAGTTGGAGCGGACCGCGGTGAAGGCCGCCTCGCCCCAGCCGGCCGCGCGCAGGCGGGCGGTGGTCTTGGGGTGCTCGACCGGGTCGACATCCAGCCCGATCAGCCGGCCATCCGGGGCGAGGCGCGCCAGCATGGCCTGGGCGTGCCCGCCGAAACCGAGCGTGCAGTCGACCGCGAGCTCGCCCGGCCGGAGCGCCAGCACCCCGAGGATCTCCGCCACCAGGATGGGCCGGTGCGTGCCGGCCGGCGTCTTGCCCGACGCCAGCACCTTGGCCACGTCGGCGGCGTAGCGCTCCGGCTGGAGCTCCTTGTATTTGTCCGCGAAGCGCCGGGGATGCTTGCCGGCATAACGCACCCGCCGCACGTGCGGCCCGGGCGGGGCATCACCGGGCGGGGTGGGGGCGGAGTCAGGCATGGCGGGACGGCCGGCGACCGGGCGGGCGGCGTCGCGCGGGCACCGCCTAGAGCGTCGCGAGGATGGTGTTGAGGGTCGGGCTCGGGCGCAGGGCGGCCGCGGCGAGCGCGTCATCCGGATGATAGTACCCGCCGACACTGACCGGCCGCCCCTGGACGGCGGCGAGTTCCTGGACGATCTTCGCCTCGTTCGCGCCGAGCTGCGTAGCGAGCGGGCTGAAGCGAGCCTGCAGATCGGCGTCCTTCGTCTGGGCCGCGAGGGCCTGGGCCCAGTAGAGGGCGAGGTAGAAATGACTGCCGCGGTTGTCGATCGTGCCGAGCTTGCGGCCCGGCGAACGGTCGTGCTCGAGAAACTTGCCGGTGGCCGTGTCGAGGGTCTCGGCGAGGACCTTGGCCTTCGCGTGCTGGAAGGTCTGGCTCAGGTGCTCGAGCGACGCGGCCAGCGCGAAGAACTCGCCGAGGCTGTCCCAGCGCAGGTAGTTTTCCTGCAGGAACTGCTCGACATGCTTCGGAGCGGAGCCGCCGGCGCCGGTCTCGAAGAGGCCGCCGCCGTTCATCAGGGGCACGATGGAGAGCATCTTCGCGCTGGTGCCGACCTCGAGGATCGGGAACAGGTCGGTCAGGTAGTCGCGCAGCACGTTGCCCGTGACGGAGATGGTGTCCTGGCCGGCGCGGAGGCGCTCGAGGGTGAACTGGGTGGCGGCGGCGGGGGCGAGGATGCGCAGGTCGAGGCCGGTGGTGTCGAGCCGGGCGAGCCCGGCCTTCACCTTGGCGATGATCTGGGCGTCGTGGGCGCGCTTTTCATCCAGCCAGAAGACGGCAGGGGTCTGGCTGAGGCGGGCGCGGTTGACGGCCAGCTTCACCCAGTCCTGCACGGCGGCGTCCTTGGCCTGGCAGGCGCGCCAGATGTCGCCGGCCTCGACGGCGTGCTCGAGCAGCACCTGGCCGGAGGCGTCGACGACGCGGACGGTCCCGTTGCCCGGGACCTGGAAGGTCTTGTTGTGCGAGCCGTATTCCTCGGCGGCCTGGGCCATGAGGCCGACATTGGGGACCGAGCCCATCGTCTTCGGGTCGAAGGCGCCGTGCTGTTTGCAGAAGTCGACCGTGGTCTGGTAGACCCCGGCGTAGCAGCTGTCGGGAATCACGCAGAGGGTGTCCTGCAGCTTGCCCGCCGGGTCGTACATCTTGCCGCCCACCCGGATCATGGCGGGCATGGAGGCGTCGACGATGACGTCGCTCGGGACATGGAGGTTGGTGATGCCCTGGTCGGAGTTGACCATGGCCACGGCCGGGCGGGCGGCGTAGACGGCGGCGAGGTCGGCCTGGATCGCAGCCTGCTGGTCGGCGGGGAGCTGCTTGATCTTCTCGAGGAGGTCGTTGAAGCCGTTGTTCAGGTCGACACCGAGCGTGGCGAAGGCGGCCGCGTGCTTGTTGAAGAGGGCCGCGAAGAAGACGCGGACGGCGAGGCCGAACATGATGGGGTCGGAGACCTTCATCATCGTGGCCTTGAGGTGGAGGGAGAAGAGGACGCCGTCCTTCTTGGCCTTGGCCATCTGCTGGGCGAAAAAGGCGCCGAGGGCCTTCTTGCTCATGAAGGTGGCGTCGAGGATCTCGCCGGCCTGGAGCGGGGTCTTTTCCTTGAGGACGACGGTGCGGGTGGCGAGGGCGACAGCCTCGGCCGAGGCGCCGGCGGGAGCCGGTGCCGGCACGAACTCGATGCGCACGGTGGTCGCGGCCGGCACGGTGACCGAGCGCTCGTTGGTGAAGAAGTCGTCCTTCCCCATGGTGGCGACGGCGGTCTTCGAGTCCGGCTTCCAGGCGCCCATGGAGTGCGGGTGCTGGCGCGCGTAGTCCTTGACGGCCTTGGGGGCGCGGCGGTCGGAATTGCCCTCGCGGAGGACGGGGTTGACGGCGCTGCCCTTGATCCGGTCGTAGCGGGCGCGGATGTCCTGCTCGGCGGGGGTCTTGGGCTCGGCGGGAAAATTCGGAACGGGGAAGCCCTGGGTCTGGAGTTCCGTGATGGCCTCGACCAACTGGGGGACGGAGGCGCTGATGTTGGGCAGCTTGATGATGTTGGCCGCGGGCTGGAGCGTCAGGGCGCCAAGCTCGGCCAGGTCATCGGAGCCGCGCTGGGCCGGGGTGAGGGCCTCGGGAAACGCGGCGAGGATGCGGCCGGCGAGGGAAATGTCCCGGGTCTCCACCGCGATGCCCGTGTGCTTGGTGAAAGCCTGGACGATCGGCAGGAGGGAATAGGTGGCGAGCGCCGGGGCCTCGTCGGTCTTGGTGTAGATGATGGTGGGAGTCGCGGACATGATGGTAAAAGGGACTGGAAAATCAGTCTCCACGTAAGGGGCGGCGGGAGGCACGGTCAAAGGCAATCGTGCCGTCGGGCCGGGCGCCGGTCCGCTGGCCGAATGATGGCCAGCCGGACTGAACTCAGTTGAGAAGCGCGCAAATTCTGCTACGGTCTGGGCATGAGCCGAGCCTTTATTCGGGAGGACGATGACGCCGAGTTGGAGGTGCTGCCGCCGCTTGCTTCGCTGGTGCCGCCGGGCGTGAAGAACTACCTGACCGCGGCCGGGGCGGAACGGCTCCGCACCGAGGTGGCGCGGATGCATGAGGTGGAGCGCCCGCGACTGGTGGTGGCGGCGTTGACCGACGCCGAGGCCAAGCACGCCCTGGCCCTGCTCGACCAGCGCGTCCGCTACCTGCAGCAGAGCCTGGCCACGGCGGAGGTCGTGGTGCCGGCCGCGACCGCGCCGGAGCAGGTGACGTTTGGCGCGACCGTCACGGTGCGGGACCGCCGCGGGGTGGAGTCGGTTTACCGCCTAGTGGGCGTGGACGAGGCGGATTTCGCGCGGCACGAGGTCAGCTGGCTGGCGCCAGTCGCCCGCGCCCTGATGCACGCCCGGATCGGTCAGCGGGTGCCCTTCAAGTTCCCATCCGGCGCGACGGAGCTGGAGATCGTCAAAATCGCCTAGGCCCCTCCCGCGCTATCGGCCGGAATGCGGCTTGCGCCGCCGCGGGCTTTTTGCGGCCATGCTCACCACTCCATGTCCCTCTACATCGGCATCGATTCCGGCACCCAGAGCGTCAAGGCGGTCGTCCTCGACCTCGCGCGCCGCCAGGTGGTCGCCGAGGCCCGCGCGCCCCACGCGCTGATCCCCGGGCTGCCGGCGGGCCACCTGGAGCAGCGGCCCGAGGACTGGACCGCCGCGCTGGACCAGGTGCTCGCGCAGGTCGCGGGGCAGATCGACGGGAGCCAGGTGCGCGGGATCGGCGTCTCGGGCCAGCAGCACGGCCTGGTGCCGCTGGATGCGGCCGGGCGGGTGATCCGCCCCGCCAAGCTCTGGTGCGACACCAGCACCACGGACGAGTGCGCGCTCATCACCAAGCGGCTCGGCGGCCCGCAGGCGGCGATCCGCCTGACGGGAAACCGGATCCTGCCCGGCTTCACCGCCCCGAAAATCCTCTGGCTCAAGCGGCATGAGCCGGCGAATTACCGCCGGCTCCGGCAGGTCCTGCTGCCGCATGACTACCTCAACTACTGGCTGACCGGAAATTACTTCATGGAACTGGGTGATGCGTCGGGCACCGCGCTGCTGGATGTGCGCCGGCGGACGTGGTCGCGCGCCGCCCTCCACGCCGTCGACCCGGCCCTGGCAGGCTGGCTGCCGGCGCTGTCCGAGTCGCACGCGGCGGCGGGCCTGCTGAAGCCCGAGCTGAGCCGGCGGTACGGCTTTGGCCCCGGCGTCGTGGTCAGCGCCGGCGGCGGCGACAACATGATGGGCGCCATCGGCACGGGCAACGTGGTCCCCGGCATCATCACGGCGAGCTTCGGCACGAGCGGCACCATCTACGCCCACGCCCGCCAGCCGGTGATCGACCCGCAGGGCGAGATCGCCGCCTTCTGCTCCTCGACCGGCGGCTGGCTGCCGCTGCTCTGCACCATGAACGTGACCACGGTCACGGAGCAGGTGCGCGCCCTGTTCGGGCAGGATCACGCCGCCCTGGACGCCGCCGTGGCCGCGACGCCGCCCGGGGCCAACGGGCTGGTGCTGCTCCCGTACCTGGCCGGCGAGCGCACGCCCAACGTGCCGGAAGGCTCCGGGGTGCTGCTCGGCCTGACGCCGCAAACCTGCCAGCCCGGCCATCTCGCCCGCGCCGCCATGGAGGGCGTGACCCTGGGCATGAACTACGGGCTGCGCCGGCTCGCCAGCCTCGGGGTGAAGGCGAAGGAAATCCGTGTGACCGGGGGCGGGGCCAAATCCCCCGTCTGGCGTCAGCTGATGGCCGACATTTTTGGCGTGCCGGTCGTGGCGATGCGGGAGGACGAAGGGGCCGCGCTCGGCGGCGCGCTCCAGGCCGCCTGGTGCGTGGCGCGCCGCGCGGGCCAGCCCCGGGCCCGGCTCACCGACTTCACGACCGGCATCGTGGCGCTCAACGAGGCCACCCGCTGCCGTCCCCGCCCGGCCCACACCGCCCGCTACCGGAAGCTGCAGGCGCTGCAGGACCAGCTGAGCCTGGCGGTGCGCGGCGTGTTTGCCGCCCAGCGACGTCTGGCGGACTGATCGTCCGCGGCTGGCGCCGCCGCGGCCCAGCTCCGCCACGGCGAACAATCATTGCCCGGGCCTGCATGGAGACTTGCCATGGCCGGGGCGGCCCAAGATTAAGGTCGCCACCCTTTTTACCACCCCGTGAACAAAAAAACCAAACTTCTGGGACACGTCTCCCACACGCAGGACGCCGCCGCGCGCGGATTGCCCGGCAAACTCCAGCGGCCGCTCAAAATCACGATGCTCGGCGCCGGCAGCGGCTTCACGCCGCGGCTGATGAACGACGTCCTGCGCATCCCGGGTGATGCCGGCGGCACGATCGCCCTGGTGGACATCGACCGGGAGCGGCTCCGCACCATGGTGCAGCTGGTCACGCGCCTCACCCAGCAGCTGGGCAAGTCGAACTGGCAGGTCATCGGCTCCACCCGCCGCCGCGACGTGATGGCCGGGTCCCATTACCTCGTGAACTGCATCGAGGTGAGCGGCACGGCCTGCGTGCGCTTCGACAACGACATCCCCGCCAAGTACGGCATCGACCAGTGCATCGGCGACACCATCGGGCCGGGCGGCCTGTTCAAGTCGATGCGGACCGTCCCGGTGTTCCTGCAGGTGCTGAAGGATGCCGAGGAGCTTTGTCCCGACGCCATCGTGCTCAACTACACGAACCCGATGTCGATGATGTGCCTCGCCGCCGGGCGGTCGTCCGCCCTGCAGGTGGTCGGGCTGTGCCACTCGGTCCAGGGGACCAGCCAGCTGCTGGCCGACCGGGCCGGGGTGCCGGTGGCGGAGATGGAGTGGACCTGCGCGGGCATCAACCACCTGGCGTGGTTCACCGAGCTGCGGCACCAGGGCCGCGACCTCTATCCCTTGCTCAAGCGCAAGGCGCTCGCCGACCTCAAACGCGCCCATGCCGACGGCCGCGCCCGCCAGCCGAAGCGGCTCAACCACCACCAGTGGGAGTCCCCCGAGTGGCACAAGGACATCGTCCGGAAGGACATGATGCTGCACTTCGGCGCGTTCATCACGGAGTCGAGCGGCCACCTCTCGGAGTACCTGCCGTATTACCGCAAGCGGCCCGACCTGATCCAGCGCTTCAGCCGCGAAGGCTACGACGGCGGCACCAGTTTCTACGCGAACAACTGGCCGACCTGGCGGAAAAACGCGGACAAACAGCGCGCCCGCATGCTCGCCGGCAAGGAGCCGATGGAGTGGGAACGCAGCTGGGAGTACGCCAGCTGGATCATCGAGGCCCGCGAGAAGGACTCGCCCCTCCGGATCCACGGCAACGTCATGAATCACCGGCAGGGCGCGGGGCAGCTCATCACCAATCTCCCCGCGGACGGCTGCGTCGAGGTGGCGTGCATGGTGGACCGCAACGGGATCAACCCGACCCGGTACGGCGCGCTCCCGCGGCAGATGGCCGGGCTCTGCGACTCGAACATGCGGATGTTCGACCTCGGGGCGCAGGCCTGCATCGAGCGCAGCAAGGAGCTCGCGATCTACGCCCTCATGCTGGATCCGCTCACCTCGGCCGTCTGCAGCCCCGAGGAGATCAAGCGGATGACCCTCGAGATGTTTGCCGCCGAGCAGGCGTACCTGCCGGGCTTCCGGTAAGGCGGCCTTACTGGAAAATCTCGACCACCGCCTCGCCCCCGGCGAGGTGATGGCCGCGGTACATGCCGGCGGTGTTGAACGGCAGCGCGATGTGTCCGGCGCGGTCGATCGCGATCACCCCGCCGGTGCCGCCGAGGCGCGCCACCTTGGCGAGGGTGGCGGCCGCCGCTTCCGCCAGGCTCGCCCCCCGGTACTCCATCTGCGCCGCAATGTCGTGGCCGACCACGGTGCGGATGAAATACTCGCCGTAGCCGGTGGCGCTGACGGCGCAGGTGCCGTTGCTCGCATAGGTGCCCGCGCCGATGATCGGCGAGTCGCCGACGCGGCCATAGCGCTTGTTCGTCATGCCGCCGGTCGACGTGCCCGCGGCGAGATTGCCGGCCTGGTCCAGCGCGACGCAGCCCACCGTGCCGAACTTGAATTCATTGACGCGGTATTCGTCCCCGGTGACGCCGCGGCCCAGGGTGCCGGCGGGCAGTGCGGCTGCGGGCTGGCCCGTTGTCTCCAGCTGCCGGGCCCGCTCGAGCTGGCGGCGGCGCACGTCGGTCTGGAAGTACGACTCGTCCTCCAGCGTGTAGCCCAGTTTCCGGGCGAAGACCTCGGCGCCGTCGCCGACCACCAGGACGTGGCCGGAGCGCTCCATGACATCGCGCGCCAGCCGGATGGGATTCCGGATGTGGCGCACCCCGGCCACTGCACCCGCGGCGAGCGTGCGACCGTCCATGATCGCGGCGTCGAGCTCGCAGACGCCGGCGGCGTTGAGCACGGCGCCCTTGCCGGCGTTGAACAGCGGGGAGTCCTCCAGGACCCGGATGGCGGCCACCACGGCGTCCAGGGCGGAACCGCCGCCGTCGAGCACGGCGTAACCCGCGGCGAGGGCGGCGGCGAGCTGGGCGCGATACTCCGCCTCCAGGGCGGGAGGCAGCTCCTCGCGCCGGATGACGCCGGCGCCACCGTGAATCACCAGACCGTAGGGTTTGTGCATGGGAGCGGGGGCGGGAGCGGCGGCGTTCAGGAGCAGGGGGCCGGCAGCGAGCAGGCAGAGGAGGAGGCGCTTCATGGCTGGGTGGGCGGCGGAAGGCGGCGGCCCACGATGACCAGGTCGCGTTCCTGGCCGTCGAGCCGGGCGATGCGCGGCAGGTGTCCCCAGCGCTCGAAACCCGCTCGCGTGAAGAAGCGCAGGCTCGGCTCATTGTGGGCGAAGATGTAGCCCAGCAGCGTGTGCAGGCCCAGCCGGGGCGCCTGCGCGCAGGCGTGGGCCAGCAGGCCCCGGCCCAGCCCGCGGCCCCGCTGGGACTCGTCGACATACAGGGCGATCAGGGCGGTGCCGTCGTAGGCCGCGCGCGGGAAAAATAGGTCGAAGCTCAGCCAGGCGGCGACGCGGCCGGCGGTTTCCGCGACCCAGACCGGGCGGTGCGCGGGATCATGGGCCGCCAGCCACGGCGCGCGGCTGGCGACGCTCACGGGCTCGAGGTCGGCGGTCACCATCCGTCCGGGGATGGTGGAGTTGTAGATCGCCACGATCGCCGGCAGATCCCCCTCCTGCGCGTCCCGGATCGTCATGGTGGCTAGCGCGAGGGCTTGATCCGGCGCAGCAGCGCGAGGAACAGCAGCGCGCCGAGCACGGCGAAGATCAGTTGTCCCAGAAGACTGTGCGCAGCGATGCCCAGGAGACCGAAAAGAAAGCCGCCGAGAAAGGAGCCGATGATGCCGACGACCATGTTGCCCGCGATGCCGAACCCCCGGCCCTTGCTGATGAGCCCGCTGATCCAGCCGGCCAGGGCGCCGAGGAGGAGCAGGGTCACGAAACTCTGGAACGTCATGGCCGCGAGCATGGAAGCCGGGCGCCGGGGCGCGAGCGAAATGGAGGGAGCGCGTACCGCCGCGGGGGCGGCCTCACGGGGTGGCGGGCCGGGAAAACTCCATCGTGCGCACCAGCGCGACCAGGCGGTCGCGGAGGATCTGATTCTCCTCCTCCGTGGTCTTGTGGTAGCTGCTGCGCTCCGTCACCCGCTCGGCGAGCTCGGTCGTGAGGACGTAGATGACGCCGTTGCGCACGAAGATCAGGTTGCCGCGCTTGGCCTCCAGCGGGGAGTCCCCGGCCCCGAGGATGGCCCGCTTGGCCTCAAACATGGAGCCGCCGGGCAGGAGCGTGTAGGCGAAGAGCGCGCCGCCCATGACGTCCGGGGAGAACCCGACGCTTTCCACGCGGCCGCCGGGAAAGGCGAGGCGGAAGTCCGGCATCACGAAGCCGCCAAAAAAATAACCCAGGTAGTCCTTCAGCCCGCGGGTGGAGAGCTCCCAGCGGTGGGTCGCATCCTGCGGGAACACGCCGATGCTGACGTGCAGGGAGAACTGGTCCTGGAAGGTCACGACGTTCTCCGTGTCGCTGATGCTGCCGCCGAGCTCGGGCAGGACCGGGATGGGCAGCCGGTACGCGCCGGTCGGGGCGATGTACATCCGGCCCTCCACCCGGCCCGCCAGGCCCGGTCCGGCGGCGGCCAGGGGCAGCAGGGGCGCGGTGGTCAGCGCCAGAAGCAGCAGGGAGGTGCGGAACATCCTCATGAAAAACTGGGGGAAGGGCCCGCGGCTTTCAAGCCGCGGTTCATCGTTCATACCGTCAGCTGGCGCCAAAGTTCCACCGGAATCGCCTCGGCCCGGGCCTGGGGCGACAGCCCGGCGGCCGTCAGCCGGGCCAGCCAGGCCTCCCCGCCATCCGGGAGCAGCCCGCGCAGGATGCCGCCAATCTGCTTGCGGCGCTGCTGGAAGCAGGCCCGCACGAGGGTCTTCACCGTCGGCGAAAACACATGGGGCGCCGGCTGGCGCACGAGGTGCAGCAGGCAGGACTCGATGTCCGGCTTCGGGTAAAAGCAGCCCGCGTCCACCTTGTGCCCCGGCGCGAGGTCATAGGCCGCCTGCAGGAAGACCGAGATGGCCCCGAACTGCTTGCCGCCGGGCCGGGCGGTGTAGCGCTGCGCGGCCTCCAGCTGCAGCATCAGCACCAGGCGCTCCGGCAGCGGGCCGGAGAGCACGGCATCCATCCAGGGCGTGGCGATGGCATAGGGCAGGTTGGCCACGACCTTGAACCCCGCCCGCGCGCGCTCCGCCGCCAGGCCGGCGAGGGGACACTCCACCGCGTCCCCCTCCAGCAGGTGCAGCCGCCCGGCCGATTCCGGCACGAGCGACTCCTCGAGGTGGAGGTGCAGGTTGCGGTCCTTCTCCACCGCCCAGACCTCGGCGCCGGCGGCGAGCAGCGCGCGCGTCAGCGTGCCCAGCCCGGGCCCGATCTCGACCACGGTGTCGCCGGCCGCCACCGCGGCGAGGGCGAGCGACTTCCGGACGATGTTGCCGTCGACCAGAAAATTCTGCCCGAGGAAGTGCTTCGGCTGGTGGCCGAGCTGGGCGAGCAGGGCGCGGGTGGTGCTGGGGGAGAGGGGGATCACGCGGAGCGCAGCTCGTCGAGGAGGCCGACCGGGTCGGGGGCGCGCATGAGCGCCTCGCCCACCAGCACGGCGTGGGCGCCGGCGGCCCGGACCCGGGCGGCGTCGGCCTGCGTGGCGATGCCGCTCTCGCTGACGGCGATCACATCGCGGGGCAATAGGGGGAACAGGCGCTCGCTCAGGCCGAGATCGGTGCGGAAGACGGCGAGGTCGCGATTGTTGACGCCGATGATCCGGGCCCCATGCCGCACCGCCCGGGCGATCTCCGGCTCGGTGTGGATTTCGAAGAGCGCGTCGAGCCCGGCGGCGGCGGCCGCCGCCGCCAGCCCGGCGATCTCCTCGTCGCTCAGGGCGCGGACGATGATGAGGATGGCGCTGGCGCCGGCGGCGCGGGCCTGCCGGACCTGCAGGGGATGCACCATGAAATCCTTGCGCAGGCAGGGCAGGGCGGGCGGCGCGGCCCGAAAGTGGGCGGTCACGCCCTCGAGGTCCGCCAGCGTGCCGCCGAAGAACTGCTCGTCGGTCAGGACTGAGAGCGCATCGGCGGCGGCGGCCTGGTAGCGGCCCGCCTGGGCGACGGCGGAGACGCCCGGCTGGATGTCGCCGGCGGAGGGCGAGCGGCGCTTGATCTCGGCGATGACCGCCAGCCGGCCGTCGCGGCGGCGCAGGGCCGCGGCAAAGGACGGGGGCCGGGGCAGCTCGGCGTCGAGCCGGGCCAGCTCGGCCTCGGGCACGGGCCGCAGCAGCGGCGCGATCTCGCGCCGCTTCCAATTCATGATCTCGGTGAGCTTGTCCGCCATGGCTGGCCCCACGAAGGACGCGAAGCGCCCGAAGGTAAACCCGTTTTTCTGCGTGCGCTTCGGACCCGGTGTGGTTTCCTCCACGCCATGAGTGCGATCGAGGATCTTTGCCGGACCATGGCCCGGCTGCGCGAGCCGGGCGGCTGCCCGTGGGACCAGGAGCAGACCCATGCCACGCTGGTGCGCTGCCTGATCGACGAGGTGAGCGAGCTGATCGACACAATCGACCGCGGGGACCGGCCTCACATGCGCGAGGAGCTCGGCGACGTCCTCATCCAGATCGTCTTTCACGCCCGGCTGGCGGAGGAGGCGGGGCACTTCAACTTCGACGACGTGGCCCGGGAGATCAACGACAAGCTGGTGCGGCGGCATCCGCACGTCTTCGGGCAGGACAAGCTGGAGACGTCCAGCCAGGTGATCGCCCAGTGGGACGCGATCAAGGCGACGGAGAAAAAGAACGGGCCGGCGAAGAGCGGGCTGTTCAAGGCGCAGCCGCCGCGGCTGCCGGCGCTGATGCTGGCGGAGGCGGTGTGGCGGCAGATCGAGCAGCAGTCGCTGCCGGTGGGGCCGAGCGTGGACCCGGCGCAGGTGCGGGCGCGGGCGGAGGGCCTGACGCCGGCGTCGCTGGGCCGGCAGCTGTTTGAACTGGCGGCGGCGGCCCGGCGGCAGGGCCTCGACGCGGAAGGCGCGCTGCGCCAGCACGCGGCGGAGGTCATGCGCGATGTCGAACAACGCGTCTCATCCGCCCCGGCCTGAGCTCCCGGCCGGGGTGCTCGCCGAGTGGTGGCTGCCCTTCGCGGACTACCTGGCGCACGAGCGCCGGTACTCGGCCTACACGCTGCGGAACTATTTCCAGGCCCTGGAGGATTTTCATGCGTGGCTGACGGGGGCGGGGCTGGCGGCGGCGGGCTTTGACGCGCTGGGGACGCGCGAGGTGCGCGACTTCGTGATCGAGGCGCAGCGGCGGTTCGGCCGCCGGACGCTCCACAACCACGTCTCGGGCCTGCGGGCCTTCTACAAGTTCTGGCTGCGGCGGGGCCAGGTGCGGCGGAATCCCTTTGTGGGCGTGCCGCTGCCCAAGCTCGAGCGGCGGCTGCCCAAGTTCCTGACGGAGGAGCAAATGGTCCTGCTGCTGAACGGCCCGCAGCGACTGCTAGCCGCGGGGGAACTCGACGCCTTCACCGCGTGCCGGGACCGCCTGGTGATGGAGCTGCTCTACGGCGGCGGGCTGCGGGTGAGCGAGCTGGTGGGGCTGACCTACGGGGCCATCGACCTCGACACCGGGGTGGCGCGGGTGCTGGGCAAGGGGCGCAAGGAGCGGCTCTGCCCGCTCGGGCGCGTCGCCACGGCGCTGCTGGGGAAGTTCCGGACCGAGTTTGCGCGCTCGAGCCTGCCTCCCGCGCCGGTGATCGTCGACCGCCACCAGCGGCGCCTGCCGGTGCGGCAGGTGCAGCTGCTGCTCAAGCGCTACCTGGCGCACGCGGAGCTGCCGCTCGACCTGACGCCGCACAAGCTCCGGCACTCGTATGCGACGCACCTGCTCAACGCCGGGGCCGACCTGCGGCTGGTCCAGGAGCTGCTCGGCCACGCGCAGCTGGCGACCACCCAGGTTTACACCCACGTGAGCGTGGCGCGGCTGAAGGACATCCACGCCCGGGCCCACCCGCGGGGCTAGGGCGGGGGCCGGCCTACAGCCCGCGGATCGCCGCGGTGAGGACCTCGCAGGCCCGGTCGATCGCGGCGCCCTCGTGGGCGGTGCTGATGAACCCGGCCTCGTACGCGCTGGGCGCGAGGTAGACGCCGCCCGCGAGGCAGGCATGGAAAAACCGGCCGAACAGCGCCGCATCGCCGGTCAGGGCGGTGGCGTAGTCGCGGACCGGGGTGGCGGTGAAAAAGATGCTGAACATGGAGCCGCACTGCGGCACCTGCACGGGCAGCCCCTTGGCCCGGGCGGCGGCCTGGACCGCGTCGCGCAGCTGGCGCCCGAGGGCGTCGAGCCGGGCGTAGGGCTGGAGCTCCGCGAGCAGCTGGAGCGAGGCGATGCCGGCGGCCATGGCGAGCGGGTTGCCGCTCAGCGTCCCGGCCTGGTAGACCGGGCCCAGCGGCGCGAGGCAGTCCATGATCTCGGCGCGGCCGCCGAACGCGCCGACCGGCAGGCCGCCGCCGATGATCTTGCCGAGGCAGGTGAGGTCGGGGACGATCTGCTCGCGCTCCTGCACGCCCCCGGGGGCGATGCGGAAGCCGGTCATGACCTCGTCGAAGATGAGGACGGTGCCGTGCTGGGCGGTGAGCTGGCGGACCTGGGCGAGATAGCCGGGGTCGGGCATGATGAAGCCGACGTTGCCGCAGTAGGGCTCGAGGATGAGGGCGGCGATCTGGCCGGGGTTGGCGGCGAAGGCGGCGGCGAGCGCGGCGCAGTCGTTGTAGGGCACGACCACGGTCTCGCGGGCAAACGCCGCGGGCACGCCGGCGCTGTCGGGGTGCCCGTGGGTCAGGGCGCCGGAGCCGGCCTTGATCAGCAGCGAGTCGGAGTGGCCGTGGTAGCAGCCGGCGAGCTTGATGATCTTGTCGCGCCGGGTGAAGCCGCGCGCGAGCCGGATGGCCGACATCGTGGCCTCGGTGCCGCTGTTGCACAGGCGCACCTTCTGGATCGAGGGGAAGAACTTCACGATCCACTCGGCCATCTCGACCTCCGAGGGGTTGGGCGTCCCGAACGACGTGCCGTGCTCGAGGGCGGCGGCGAGCGCCGCCTTGATCCGCGGGTGGTTGTGCCCGTGGATCGCCGGGCCCCAGGTGCAGACAAAGTCGATCAGCTCGCGGTCGTCGGCGGTGACCAGGGTGGCGCCGCGGGCGGCCTTGACGAAGAACGGCGCGCCGCCCACCGAGCGGAAGGCGCGGACCGGGGAGTTGACGCCGCCCGGCATGAGCTGCTTGGCGCGGGCAAAGAGGGAGTCGGAGACGGGGGAGGTCATGGGTGAACCGCGGGAAATCGCTGGGCGGAAAAAGAGGCGCGTGGGTGGGTCAGCTGACGTATTTCTGGACGATCGGGATGCGGCGGCCAACGCCAAAGGCGAGGGGCGTGATCTTGAGCCCCGGCGCGGCCTGCTTCCGCTTGTACTCGTTGAGGTCCACCTTGCGCACGACGTCGTGGACCACGGCCTCGTTGAAGCCGCGCGCGACGAGGTCGCGCCGGGAGAGGCCGTCCTCGACGTAGCCCTGGAGGATGGCGTCGAGCAGGTCGTACGGCGGCAGGCTGTCCTGGTCGGTCTGGTCGGGCCGGAGCTCGGCGCTGGGCGCCTTGTCGATCGTGCGCTGGGGGATGACCTCGCGCTCCCGGTTGACCCAGCGGGCGAGGGCGTAGACCTGCGTCTTGAAAACGTCCGAGATGACCGCGAGCCCGCCGCACATGTCGCCGTAGAGCGTGCAGTAGCCGACCGCCATCTCGCTCTTGTTGCCGGTGGTGAGGAGGAGGGCGCCGAACTTGTTCGAGAGCGCCATCATGAGGACCCCGCGGATGCGGGCCTGGATGTTTTCCTCGGCGACGTCGCGCGGGCGGCCGGCGAAGAGCGGCTGCAGCGCCTGCTCGGTGGCGGCGACGGCCTCGGCGATGGCGATGGTCTCGAAGCGGATGCCGAGGTGCGCCGCGAGGATCCGGGCGTCGTCGCGGGAGTGCTGGGAGGAGATGGCGGAGGGCAGGGAGACCCCGATGATGTTGTCCCGGCCGAGCGCCTCGACCGCGAGGGCGGCGACGAGGGCGGAGTCGATGCCGCCGGACAGGGCGATGAGCGCGCGCTGGAAGCCGCTCTTGTGGGCGTAGTCCCGCAGGCCGAGGACGAGGGCCTCGTGGGTGTCCTGCATCTCGTGCTGGGCGAACGTGGGGTGGAGCGCGGCGGGGGCGCGGGGGGCGGCGGGGGCGCCGCGCCGGTCGGGGACGTCGACCACGCGGATCTCCTCGGCGAAGGCGGCCAGCCCGGCGAGCAGGTGGCCCGACGCATCGCAGACCTGGCTGCGGCCGTCGAAGATCAGCTCGTCGTTGCCGCCGATGGCGTTGATGTACGCCACCGGGCAGCCGAGGGTGCGGGCGGCGGCCGCGACCAGCTGCTGGCGGACGTTCTCCTTGTCGTGGTGCCACGGGCTGGCCGAGAGGTTGACCATCAGGTCGCAGGACTGGGCGGCGAGCTGGGCGAGCGGCTGGCGCCCGCGGTACAGCTGCCGGGTGTTGAGCATCGGGTGGGTCCAGAGATCCTCGCAGATCGTGAGGCCGAGGCGCCGGCCGGCGAACTCGATGACCGTCGGGGCCGCGGCGGGCTCGAAGTAGCGGTCCTCGTCGAACACGTCGTAGGTCGGCAGGAGGCACTTGCGGGCGTGGGCGGTGACGCGGCCGCGGTGGCAGAAGGCGGCGGAGTTGTGGAACGGCCGGCCTTGGCCGGTGGGGTTGAGCTCGACGGTGCCGAGCAGGGCGGGCACCTCGCCGACGGCGGCGGCGATCTGGGCGAGCGACTCGGCCACGTCCGGGACGAAGCGGCGCTTGAAGAGCAGGTCGCGCGGCGGGTAGCCGCAGACGGCCAGTTCGGGGAAAACCACCAGCTCGGCGCCCTGGGCGACGAGGGCGGCGTAGGCGTCGAGGATGCGACGGCGGTTGCCGGCGAGGTCGCCGACGATCGGGTTGAGCTGGGCTAGGCCGAGACGCATGGTGAAAGGGGAGGGGCACCGTGGACACGTTTTCCGGCGCTGACAACTCGCAAGGCTGGGCTTGCACCCGGGGCCGGCGGGGCGCTTTGCTCCGCGGCTCCATGGCCCCTCCCGACCGCCTCATCCTGGCCTCCGCCTCGCCCCGCCGCCGCGAACTGCTCGCCGGCCTCGGGCGGGAGTTCGAGGTGCTCGTGGCGGATGTCACCGAGCACGAGCATCCCGCGGCCGAGCCCCGGGCGATGGTGGCGCACAACGCCGCGCTCAAGGCCGACTGGGTGGCCGCCCGCCACCCGGACGCCTGGGTGCTGGGGGCGGACACGACCGTGTACCTCGACCAGACCGTGCTGAACAAGCCCCGCGACCTGGCCGAGGCGCGCGCCATGCTCCGCCAGCTGTCCGGCCGGACGCACACGGTGTTCACCGGGGTGGCGCTGCGGCGGCACCGGAGCGGCGTGGCGGTGGACCAGGGGGTCGCCAGCCAAGTGACCTTCCGGACCCTGGACGACCGGGTGATCGACGCCTATTTCCTCCTGGTGAACCCGCTGGACAAGGCCGGCGCCTATGGGATCCAGGAGGGGCGGGACCTGATCATCGCCGGCTGGGAGGGGTCGTTCACCAATATTATGGGCCTGCCGATGGATGAGACGAAACATATTTTGACGCAGTGGGGTCTGATCGGCTGACTAGGCCCTTCGCGCCGGGTCCTCCATGAGCCAAACCATCGTCTCCCCACCTCTGTCGGTCACCCTGCGGCGCACCGTGCTGCGGATGTGGGACGACCCGGACTCGCGGAGCGTCCTGATCGGCCTGCTGGGCGTCGTGCTGGTCCACCTGCTGCTCTTCCTGCTGGGGCCCGTGCTGCTGCAGAGCGACCGCACGCTGGTGGTCACCCGGCCGCATGCCTCCGCGCGCCAGTTCAGCATCGAGCTGGCCCCGGACGCCTTCCGGCCGCGGCCGCCGCCGAAGCCGGCGATGAAGTTCGTCGAGACCAATCCCAACGCCCCGGACAACATCCCGGACAAGACAGACAACTTTGCCGCCCAGAACCAGCAGGTCGCGCAGGAAAAGCCCACCCCCAACGGCCGCAGCGACCGCCCGGCGCTCGCCGGCCAGAAGGACATCAAGTCCGCGCAGATCGTCACGGGGCAGCTGTCCCAGCCGATCGTGCAGCCGGCCGTCGCGCCCGCGCCCGAGGCCCCGCCGCAGGAGGCCAAGGTGATGAGCTCGCGGCCGGAGCAGAATCCGCTGTCGGGCTTTGAGAAGCGGATCGGCGACGACCCGGCGGCGTCGGGCAGCAACATTGCGCGGATCGCGCCGAACCCGAAGAACATCCCGGAAAAGATCGAGGGCACCAAGGACGCGCCCCTGATCGAGGGGGCGGCCACGATGCAGCCCCGGATCGACCCCCGGCGGCCGCGCCCCCGGCCGCAGATCGTCGCCCAGCAGCGGGTGCGCCCCGCCATCTTCGAGGACAACCAGTTCGGCACCGCCAACATCGGCCCCGTGGCGATCGACGCCAAGTGGAGCAACTACGGCGTCTACCTCCAGAAGATGATCGAGACCGTCCAGCGCCAGTGGGACATGCTGCTGGAGGACAGCCGGATTTATCCGCCGTCGGGCAGCCTGGTGACGGTGAAGTTCATCATGGATTCCGAGGGCAAGATCGCCCGGGTGGTGAGCGTCGAAAACAAGGCCACCGAGCCCGCCGCGCGGGCCTGCGTCAATGCCATCACCGAGCGCTCGCCCTACGGCCCGTGGACCGACGACATGAAGGCCGTGCTCGGCGAGCAGCAGGAAATGACCTTCTCGTTCTACTACCAGTGAGCACCGTCCCGGAGAGCTTCTGGACGTCGCTGCCCCTCGGCCGGGGGGTGCAGCTGCTCACGCACGATGCCAACGGCCTGGCGGCCTTCGACAAGCCCGCCGGCGTCCTCTCGCATCCCAACGCCGGCGGCGACGAGCCCCGCTCGCTCCTGACCGTCCGCTACCAGCCCACCGGGGAGTGCTACGAATGGGGGGCGGCCCCGGGCCGCGCGCCGCAGCGGCTCTGGCTGCTCAACCGGCTCGACTCCGCCACCTCGGGGGTGATCCTGGTCGCCGCCGACGAGGCGCTGGCGCACGAGGTCCGCGCGCACTTCCGCCGCAAGCAGGTGCGCAAAATCTACCAGACGCTGGTCTTCGGCACCCCCCGGCAGGCCAACGAGGTCTGGCGGGACACGATCGCGGCGGTCAAGCAGTCCGCCCAGGTCCGCGCCGTGACCGGCGTCGGCCGCGTCCCCGCCGAGTGCCGGATGAGCGTGGTGCGCGCCGGAAGCGGCGAGCCGCGCGTCAGCCTGCTGCGCCTGGAGCCGATGACGGGGCGCAGCCACCAGCTCCGGGTGCAGTGCGCCAAGCGCCACCTGCCGATCGTGGGGGACCAGACCTACGGCGACTTCCCCGCCAACCGCGCGTTTGCCAAGCTCCACCGGACCAAGCGGCTCTTCCTCCATTCGCTCGCGACCAGTTTCACCTACGAGTTCCAGGGCCGGCGGCACACCTTCGCGGTCGAGGCGCCCCTGCCGGCGGAGTTCGGGACGGTGCGGTGACGGGGGCGCGGCGCGGACTTTCCTTGCGGGGCCGGGGCGTTCCCGTTGAATGCGCGCTGCCATGATCCTCCCGAAAACCAACCGCCTCACGACCGAGCAGCTGACCGAGATCACCGCGATCGTCGCGGAGTTCGGCTGCAAGATCCAGCCGATCGTCGGCGCGGTGCGCACGATCTACGCGATCGTCGGCGACGAGCGGGACGAGCTGATGATCAACCGGCTCGAGGGGCTCGAGTACGTGGACCGGATCGACCGGATCCAGTCGCCCTTCAAGCTGATGGACCGCCGCTCCGACCTGGCGAGCGGGCGGCTGACCCTCGGGGGCGTCACCCTCGGGCAGGAGCTGTTCATCATCGCCGGGCAGTGCACGATCGACCCGAAGAACCCGAACTATTTCTATGAGACGGCGCACGCCGTGAAGGAGGCCGGCGCCCACCTGCTGCGCGGCGGGGTGTGGAAGCCGCGCACCAACCCCTACACTTTCCAGGGCGACACCAAGTCGCTCGACATCCTGCTGGAGGCCTCGCGCCGCACCGGGCTGCCGGTCAACACCGAGGTGATGGAGGAGGAGCATGTCCGGCTCGCGCTCGACGCCGGGGTGACGCTGCTGCAGGTCGGGGCGCGCAACGCCCTCAACTACTCGCTGCTCCGCGCCATCGGCCGGGCGGTGGGCGAGCGCACCGACCGCGCCGTGCTGCTCAAGCGCAGCATCCACATGGGCTCGCTCAACGAGTTCATCTCCGCCGCGGAGTACATCGCGGCGTTCGGCAACCCCAACATTCTGCTCTGCCCCCGCGGCACCAGTCCCACCCTCGACGGCTACCGCAACCACCCCGACGAGAGCATCACCCCGCTGCTCAAGGAAAAGACCTGGGCGGCCGTGGTGGTGGATCCCTCGCACTCGGTCGGCAAGGCCTCCTACGTCCCGGCCTGCGCCCTTGCGGCCGTCGCCTACGGCGCGGACGGCCTGTGCATCGAGTCGCACGTCAGCCCGAGCCACGGGATCGGCGACGATCCCAAGCAGGCCGTGGCCCCGGAGGTGCTGAAGGAGCTCATCGCCCAGGCCAAGCAGCTCTGGACCCTGCGCCGGACGGCCAAGGCCGGGTAGGGCGCCCCCGCCAGTCGGCGGGCCGGGAATGATCCGCCCGCCTAGAGCAGGTTTAGCTGCGAGTCGTCCGCCGGCACGACCGTGATCTTTTTCTTCGGCCGGGCCTGCGGCGCCGCGACGGTCACGCTGCTCTCGTCGCTTTCGAGCTGGCGGAGGATGGTCTTGGCGCGGTCGATCACGCTGAGCGGCAGGCCGGCCAGCCGGGCCACCTGGATGCCGTAGCTGCGGTCGGCGGCCCCGGGCACGACGCGGCGGACGAAGACGATGTCGTCCTGCCACTCCTTCACCGCCACCGAGAAGTTGCGCAGGCGGGGCAGGTGCCGGTCGAGCTGGGTCAGCTCCTGGTAGTGCGTGGCGAACAGCGTGCGCGGGCCGCGCTCCGGCTCGCGGTGCAGGTGCTCGACGACGGACCACGCGATGGCCAGGCCGTCGTAGGTGGAGGTGCCGCGGCCGATCTCGTCGAGGATGATCAGCGAGCGGGTGGTGGCGTTGTTGAGGATGTTGGCGGTCTCGGTCATCTCGACCATGAAGGTCGAGTTGCCGCGGGCGAGGTCGTCGTTGGCCCCGACCCGGGAGAAGATGCGGTCGACGAGCCCGAGGCGGCAGGACTTGGCCGGCACCCAGCAGCCGACCTGGGCGAGCAGGGTGATGAGCGCGACCTGGCGGATGTAAGTGGACTTGCCGGCCATGTTCGGGCCGGTGAGGAGGGCGATCTGGGTGTCGGCGCAGTCCAGCGCGGTGTCGTTGGGCACGAAGGCCGGGCTGGTCCCGCGGGCGAGGGCGGCGTCCGGGGCCTTGAGCATCTGCTCGACGACCGGGTGGCGGCCCTCGGCAATCTCCAGCCCCTCGCCCTCGTCGAGCACCGGGCGGCAGTAGTCCCATTCCCGCGCCAGCACCGCCCAGCCGGCGAGGACATCGAGTTCGGCCAGGGCGTCGGCGGTGTGCGCCAGCACCAGGGACTCGTCCAGAATGGCCGCGACCAGCCGGTGGAAGAGCTCCAGCTCGCGCGCCAGGGCGTTCTCCTCGGCGTGGAAGATCTCCTTTTCCTTCAGCTTCAGCTCCTCGGTGACGTAGCGCTCGCCGCCGACGGTGGTCTGGCGCCGCACGTAGTCGGCCGGCACGAGGTGCAGGTTGGCCTTGGTGATCTCGATATAGTACCCGAAATGATTCGTGAACCGGACCTTCAGGCTCCGGATGCCGGTGCGTTCCTGCTCGGTGCGCTCGAGCGCGGACAGCCAGGTCTTGTTGTCGCTCGTGAGGGCGCGGAGGCGGTCGAGCTCGGCGTCGTGGCCGGGGCGGATGTAGTTGCCGTCGGCGAGGTCGTTGGGGAGCTCGTCGGCCAGGGCCTGGGTCAGGAGCGCGCGCAGCGCGGGCAGTTCGGCCAGGCGCGGCAGATAACCCGCGCCCAGCTCCCCGCCATAGGCGGCCAGGCCCGAGCGCAGCGCGGGCAGCTGGA
This sequence comes from uncultured Opitutia bacterium, assembly GCA_903830425.1. Taxonomy (GTDB): domain Bacteria; phylum Verrucomicrobiota; class Verrucomicrobiia; order Opitutales; family Opitutaceae; genus Opi-474. The sequence goes on along the minus strand of CAIKTR010000132.1, from coordinate 5,294 downwards.
CGAGGGTGTCGCGGATGCCGCCCAGCTCGCGGGGATTGCGGAGGCGGTTCTGGAGCCGGCCGAGGATGCGGGTGAGGTCGCGCCCGGAGGCCAGTTGTTCGCGCAGTTCGGCCAGGCGGGAGGGCTGGGCGAGCAGCTCGCCGACCAGCGCCTGGCGGCGGTTGATCTCGGGCAGGTCGAGGGTGGGCGCGGCCAGCCAGCGCTCAAGCAGCCGGGCCCCGATGGACGTGGTGGTGCGGTTGATGGCGCTGAGCAGGGAGCCTGTCCGGCCGCCCTGGGTGGAGGCGAAGATCTCCAGGTTGCGCAGGGTGGCGGGGTCCAGCAGAAGCGTGCGGGTGCTGCGGTACTCCTGGAGCCCGCGCAGGTTCTCGGGCTTGGCGCAGAGGTTCTCGGTCGCGTAATAGACCAGCGCGCCGGCGGGCCCGAGCGCCGCATGGCTCGGGGCGAGCCCGAAGCCCTGCAGGTTGAGCACCCCGAGGGTGTCCATCACCGTCTTGGCGCCCGTGGCCGTGTCAAAATGGTAGCCCGACAGCTCCGTGCACAGGCGCGCGGCGCAGAAGGCCTGCAGCGCATGCACCGCGGCCTGCTCGTGCGGGGCCGCCGCCCAGCGGGCGAGCTCGCCCTCGGTCACGAGCAGCTCGGCCGGGTCGAGTGCGGTCAGGACGGGCAGGAGGTTCGCGGGGTGGGCGTCGCTTGCGATCCGGAACTCGCCGGTCGACAGGTCGAGCCAGGCGGCGTGCAGGCCCTGTGCGTCCAGGGCGAGGGCGCAGAGGTAGTGGTTGCGGGCGGCGTCGAGCTGGTTGGCTGAGAGGGTGGTGCCGGGCGACAGGATCCGGGTGAGCTGGCGCTTCACGAGCCGGCCGGGCTGGGCGGCCTCGGCCTGGTCGCAGATCGCGACCTTCTTGCCGGCGGCGAGGAGCTTGGTGACGTAGGTGTCGCAGGCCTGCGCCGGGATGCCGGCCATCGGATGCTCCTGGCGCCGGGTGAGGGTCAGGCCGAGCAGGCGCGAGGCCACCACCGCGTCGTCGAAGAACAGCTCGAAGAAATCCCCCAGGCGGAACAGCAGGAGCGTGTCGCGCGGCAGGCCGCGGCGCACCTCGAAGTACTGCTGCATCATCGGGGTGAGTTTCGTATCCGTCATGGGCGGGGAGCAGTCAGGATTCAGGAGCCGGTCGGGGCAAGCCTGCGCTGATTTCTACTGGCTCCCGTCTCCGGGCTCGTCTCTCCTGCCGCGATGCTGCTGTTCCATCGCGAGCTCGGCGGGGCGGGCCGGCCCCCGCTGGTCATCCTCCACGGGATGCTGGGCTCGTCGCGCAACTGGCAGACGGCCGGACGCGACCTGGCCGCGCGCTACCACGTGTGGGCGCTGGACCTGCGCAACCATGGCGGCTCGCCGCAGGCAACGGCGATGACCCCGGCCGTGCTGGCGGCGGATGTGCAGGCCTGGCTCGACGCCCGGGGGCTGGGCCGGGTCACGCTCCTGGGCCACAGCCTCGGCGGCAAGGTGGCGATGCGCCTGGCCTGCCGGCAGCCGGAGCGGGTGGAGCGGCTGATCGTGGTGGATATCGCCCCGAGGGACTACCACACCGGCGCCCCGCGTGCGGAGTTTGCGGCCATGGGCGCGCTGGACCTGGCGACGCTGAGCTCGCGCGCCGCCGCAGAGCGGCAGCTCGAGGCCCAGGTGCCGGACTGGGCCCTGCGGAAATTTCTCACGACCAACCTGGTGCAGGACGACGCGGGCGCCTGGCGCTGGCAGGTCAACCTGCCGGTGCTGACCGCGGCCCTGCCGGCGCTGGAGGGCAACTCGCTGTCGCCCGGCGACCGGTTTGACGGTGCGACGCAGTTCATCCTCGGCGCGACCTCGCACTATGTGACGGCCGCCGACCATGCCGTCATCCGGCACCACTTTCCCCGCGCCGAGCTCACGACCCTCGCCGGGGCGGGTCATAATCCCCATCTGGACGCCCGGGCCGCCTTCGTGGCCGCAGTCGGCGCCGTCTCCAACTGATATTTTCCCATGGACCTCCTCCAAACCGGTACGCTCAAGACGTGGCAGTCGCCTGAAACGCTGTCGTTCAACCGCCTGGCGGCGAGGGCGACGCTGTATCCCTATCCGACGGCGGCGGCGGCCCGGGTCAACTGCCGCGAGGATTCCCTGTGGTGGCGTTCGCTGAACGGCACCTGGGATTTCCGGCTGGTCGCCCGGCCCGAGGACGTGCCGGCCGAGTTTGTCCGGCCGGATTTCCGCCCGGAGGCGGGCTGGTCCCGGCTGCCGGTGCCGAGCAACTGGACGATGCACGGTCACGACCGGCCGCATTACACGAACGTGGTCATGCCCTTCCCGCAGCCGCCGCCACAGGTCCCGGAGCAGAACCCGACCGGCCTGTACCGCACGACGGTGACGGTGCCGGCGGACTGGGCGGGGCGGCGCGTGATTCTCCACGTGGGCGGGGCCGAGAGCGTCCTGTATGTCTGGCTCGACGGCCAGCCGGTGGGCCTGGCCAAGGACACGCGCCTGCCGTCGGAATTCGACCTGACCCCGTTCGTGCGCGCCGGGGCGACCCACACGCTCGCCGCCGTCGTGGTGAAATGGTCCGACGCGAGCTTCGTCGAGGACCAGGACCAATGGTGGATGGGCGGCATCCACCGGGAGGTCTTTCTCTATTCGCAGGCCGAGCACTATCTGGAGGACGTGTTCGTCCGCGGGGACCTCGACGACAGCCTCCGCGACGGCCGGCTGCGCGTGTCGGTGCGGCTGGGCGCGCCCGACCTGGAGGCGAAGGGCTGCACGGTGCGCGTGCAGCTCTACGATGCCCGCGGGAAGGCCGTGCTGCGTCCGGGCGCGTCGGGGTGCCCGGCGACCAAGGATTTCTGGCTCGCGCCGCGCAAGCTCGTGGAGTTCGACCTGCCGGTGCGGGCGCCGCGGCGCTGGTCCGCGGAGACGCCGGAACTCTACACCGTCGTGACCACGCTGGTCGGCCCCGGGGGTGACGAGCTTGAGCACACCGCCTGCCGTATCGGCTTCCGCCGCGTGGAGGTGCGCGACCGGCAGATGCTGGTCAACGGCTCCCCGGTGCGCATCACCGGCGTCAACCGCCACGAGCACGACGACACCCACGGCAAGGCCGTGACCCGCGAGGGCATGCTGCGCGACATCCGGCTGATGAAGCAGTTCAACGTGAACGCCGTCCGCACCTCGCATTACCCCAACGACCCGCACTGGTACGACCTGTGCGACGAGCACGGGCTGTACGTGTTTGATGAGGCGGACGTCGAGGCGCATGCGTTCTATCAGGAGGTGTGCCGCGACAACCGGTATGCGCCGGCCTTCCTCGACCGCGGCCTGCGCATGGTGGAGCGCGACAAGAACCATCCCTCGATCCTCGCCTGGTCGCTGGGCAACGAGAGCGGCTACGGCGCGCACCACGACGCCATGGCCGGCTGGATCCGGCACCGCGACCCCAGCCGCCTGCTCCACTACGAGGGCGCCATCACCTGGAACTGGCAGGGAGGGCTCCCGGCGACGGACCTCATCTGCCCGATGTACGCGGAGATCAGCAAGCTGGTCGCCTGGGCGCAGGACCGCACCGCCGCCGATCAGCGCCGGCCGCTGATCCTGTGCGAGTTCTCGCATGCGATGGGTAACAGCAACGGCAGCCTCGGCGACTACTTCGACGCCTTTGACCGGAATCCCGGGCTCCAGGGCGGCTTTATCTGGGAGTGGGTGGACCACGGGCTCAAGCAGCGCGACGCCCAGGGCCGCGAGTTCTGGGCCTATGGCGGCGACTTTGGGGACACGCCCAACGACCGAAATTTTGTCTGCGACGGCCTGGTCTGGCCGGACCGCACGCCCCACAGCGGACTGCACGAGTACAAATACCTCGCCCAGCCGGTGCGGGTGAGTGCGACCGATGCCCGCCGGGGCCGGTTCGCGGTGGAAAACCGCCGCTGGTTCACGACCCTCGCCGACCTGCGCGGCACGTGGGAACTGCTGGTCAACGGTCGCTCGGTGAAGACGGGCCGTCTGCCCAAACTCGCCACCGCGCCCCGCGCGACCGCGGCGTTGACGCTGGCCTGGCCGAAACGGGCCCTCGCGGCCCGCGACGAGGTCCATGTGGTCTTTCGGTTTTGCACCGCCCGGGCCACGTCCTGGTGCGCGGCCGGCCACGAGGTGGCGTGGAGCCAGCTCAGCGTGCCCAACGCGGCTTTCCCGCGGGCCGTCCAGCCGGCCCGGCGCCCGATCGCGGCCACCCCCGTGGCGGTCGAAACCACCCCCGACGGATGGCTCGTGCGCGCGGGGCAGACCGAGTTTGGCGTGAACCGCGCCGCCGGCCTCCTCGTCGACGTCCGGATGCAGGGCCGCGCGGTCATCACGCGCGGACCGCAGCTCAACCTCTGGCGGGCGCCCACGGACAACGACGGACTCAAGCTGTTTGAGGTGGTGAACTGGGGCAGCTGCCGGACTCTCACCAACTGGATGGCCGCAGGGTATGCCCAGCTGACGCTGGTCGACACCCGCACCACGTGCAGCGGCGACCGGCGCGGGGCGCGCATCGAGATCGTCCAGCGCTGGCTCTGCCCCGGCGCGAAGCGTCACGTCACGCACACCCACCGTTACCAGGTGGGACCCGACGGCACGCTGGCGGTGGAGAACCAATTCGCGGTCGACCACCGGCTGCCGGAGCTGCCGCGGCTGGGAGTCTCGCTCGTCCTGCCGCCCGTGATGGAACAGCTCGCGTGGTGGGGCCGCGGTCCGCTGGAGAATTACCGCGACCGCAACCGGGGCGCGCGGCTGGCCGTGCACCACAGCACCGTGACGGCGCAATACGTGCCGTACATCCTGCCGCAGGAGCACGGCAACCATACGGAGGTGCGCTGGCTGACCCTGAGCGAGCCGGCCGGGGGTGGGGTGACCTTCACCGCCGCGAAGCCGATGGAGGCGTCCGCCAGCCATTTCACGGCCCACGACCTATATGCCGCCCGGCACACGACGGATCTGGTGCCCCGGCCGGAGGTGCACGTGAACCTGGACTACGCCCAGCGTGGTCTGGGCACCGCCAGCTGCGGACCGGACACGCTGCCGCCGTACTGCATCCAGCCGGGAAAATATGCCCTGGCGTTTTCGATCCGCCCAGCAGCGGGCGCCTGAGCCGGAGCCGAGGCGGGATTGATTCCTTGCTCTGTCGCAAGGAAACCAATTCACGTTCCAGCCTGATGATCCAATCCGTGCGGCAGACGCGTTTTTATCGAGCCCTGGTGCTGGGCACCTTGGGCCTGGGGCTTGGCCTGGGCGG
>CAIKTR010000131.1 GCA_903830425.1 uncultured Opitutia bacterium | reverse complement strand
GCAGCGGCGCCTGCACCTGCGCCCGCACCGGGCGCAGCCGCCGGTCCGGCAGGCGCAGGGTCACGTCCCCCGCCAGGCCCGTCTCGCAGGGAAACATCACCCGCAGCTCCCCCGCGGCCTCCTCGTCGCCGAGGAAATAATACCGGCCGGTCACCCGCTCCCCGCCCGTCTCCAGCGTGAGCTCCGGCAGCGCCGGGATGCCGCGCCAGCCCGGCCACGGGCCCACCTTCAGCCCGGGCGGCGTCTCGGCATAAAGCGTGTGGAGGAACGTCGGGGTCAGCCCCGGCGCGCGCCGCCGCGCATAACGGCAATACCGCGCCAAGTAGCCCCGCGGCAGCGCCAGGCCCACCTCCACCAGCACCGCCCGCCGCACGCTGCGGGCCAGCCGGGCGCGGAAGACCCCGGGGGCGATCGGACGAAAGTGCAGGGTCGGGCTCATGGTCGGCGGCAGCGCTCCAGCCTCACGTCGTCGAACCACGCGCGGCCGGTGCCGTCGAGCTCGAGCAGCAGGTGCACCCGGTCGGGCGCCGGGGACAGGGGCGGGGTCTCGACCCGGAGTTCCACCCAGTCCTGGTCCGGACCGCGCCGGGCCGCGCTCGGGAATAGTTCGTAAGTGGACGCGTCAAACACGCTGCCGCGGCCCGTCCGGTGCACCCGCAGTGCGACGCGCACCCGCCCGTCGACGCCGCGCAGCCGGACGTGAGCCGTCAGCCGCAGCCGCTGCCCGCGCCGAAAGGCCGGCTCGCCGAACGCCGGCCCGAGCGTCGTCGCCTGCCAGCTGGCCCGCGCCGCCGTGCGGTGCGTCAGCCGCAGCGAATACCGGTCCCCCCGGCCCACCCGGGTGTCGCGGGCAAAGGCCACCCCGGCCGGGTCGCCGCGCCCCACCGCCCGCTGCCACGGCCAGGCCCGGTTGCCGTCGAGGCCGGCCTGGCGGAACGTCGCCCGAAAATCATGGCTGCCCCCGGTGTAGACCGGCGTGTCCGCCGCCGCGCCCGGCGAGCGCCGCACCGCCCACCGCTCCAGCCGGCCCGCCTCCGCCCGGTCCAGCACCCCCAGCGTGTAGCCCGCCGTGCGCACCGTGCCCGGCGGCAGCACCACCGCCGCGCCCCGGCACACGCGCAGGCCGAAGTGCGTGTCCCACATGTAGGCGCAGACGCCCGCCTCCGCCCGCGTGCCCGCCCCGATCGTGACCACCGGGTTCCACGCCTCGCGGACCCATGCAAACCGGTCGCCCGGGCCCAGCCGCAGCCGCTGCTTGTCGGGGCTCTCCAGATGGTGGTGCGCGATCGCCTCCACCCGCCGGCCGCGCTGCACCAGGCACGCCTGAAACCGCTTCGCGGCCCGGCCCGCCGGGGAAAACACGCCCGCCGGCCAGAGCGTGAGGAACGCCAGCTCGCCATGATCCGCCTGCGGCGTCACCCGCCAGCCCGGGCCCGGCGGGATCACCAGCTGCGCCCGCACCTCGAGCGTGACGCGGCCGCCGGCCGCCGCGCGCCACGTCAGCTCAAACTCCCCGCAGGCGGCGCCCGACCGCGTCGCGCCGCTCGCGCGCAGCCGCAGCCAGCCCGGCCCGGTCACCGGCTCGCCCAGCCGGCGCCGCGCGTCGAGGCGGCGCTCGGGATCCTGGTGGTTCGCGTACTGCCGCCAGTAGAGCGGCACGCCCACGGCGCGGCCCACCAGCGACGGCGCCCCGGGCACGGGGGCGAAGTGCACCAGCGCCAGCCGCCGCACCTCCCCCACGAGGCGGCCGCCCAGCCGGATCCGCCCGCCGTCGCGGGCGGTGCGCTCAAAGACAAAAGCCAGGGCGCGGCTCATGGCGGGGCCTCCGCCAGCGCGCGCTCCAGCGCGGCTTTCCAGGCCGGCCGCAGCCCCGGCGAACGCAGCTGCCGCGCGAGGTCCGCCCGCACGCCGGCGTTGATCTCCGGCACCGCCGCCACCACCTCGGCCACCGTGGCCTCGCCCGCCCACAGCCGGTCCAGCCACGGCTGCAGCCGCGTCATCACCGGCATCATCGACCAGCTGGCAAAACGCACGAAGTAGCGCGGGTCGCCCCCCGCGTGCTGCTCGCTCAGCCGCCACACCTCGGCAAACCCGGTGCCGCGCAGCCGCGGGTACTTCGCCTCCCAGGCCCGCGCAAAATCCACGTCCGCCAGCACCGGGTTCGGCTGGTAGAGGGCCGCCTCGCCCACCAGCCAGGCCAGCGTCCGCCAGGCGTCCGCCGGCCGCGGCGTCGACGCGCTGACCGACAGCCCGCCGCTGGCCGAGCGGAAATAAAGCGGCGCCTTCGCGCCAAAGCGCGGCAGCGGCGCCACGCCCCAGTCGATCGTCAGCGTCTCGATCAGCCCCGGGTGCGGCACCGCCTCGACCAGCATGGCCACGCGCCCCGACTGCAGCAGCTGCCCCGCCTGCATGCCCAGCGCCTGGACCCGCCGGACATCCGGCATCACGCCCTCGCGGAGGAGGGCCAGATAGGCCGCGTAGACCTCCTGCGATTCCGGGGGCAGGCTGAGCAGCAGCGCCGCGCGCGGCAGGGGCGCGTGGTTCATCTGCTCGAGGGCCTCGATGAAATGCGCCGGGATGAACACGCCGTAGCGCTCGGGCCGGCCGCCCGCCGGGCCCGCCACCGTCAGCCGCCGCGCCGCCGCCACCAGGTCCGCCCACGTCCAGGCGGACGTCGGCGGCGCGATCCCCGCCGCCGCGAAGGCCGCGCGGTTGTAATACACGCCGCAGGTGTGCGTCCAGTTGCTCAGGCTGTAGACGCCGCGGTCGATCGACTCGGCCGCCGCGCGCACCTCGGGCCGGAGCCGCGCGTACAGCGGGTCGGCCTCCGCCCACGGCCGCAGGTCGAGCAGCCGGCCCTCCGCGGCCAGGCGGTCGCGCACCGCCGCGTTGGTGTAAAACACGTCGGGCGCCTGCCCCGCGGCCATCATCGCATACAGCTTCTCCTCCCCGCTGAACGGGTTCAGCTTCACCCGGATCCCCGTCCGCGCCAAAAACCCCGCCTGCTCCCGCTGGAGCGCCGCGATGTCCGCCGTGCTCGCCGTGCAGTTGTAGACGATGGTGCGGTCCGGCGCGGCCGGCGGGCCGCAGCCGGCGGCCAGCAGCGCCCAGCCGGCGAGCAGGAGCCGGCCCGCCTTCACCGGCCCACCCCCAGCGCGAGCCCGCGCCCGATGTGCCGCTGCGCGAGGGCGAAGAGCAGGACGTTGGGCAGCAGCACCAGCAGCGACGCCGCCATCAGGACGTTCCACTCGATCACCCCGGACCCGAGCACCTGCGCCTTCATCAGGTTGAGCCCGAGCGTGAGCGTGGCCTTCTCCGGCGAGTTGAGGTACAGCAGCGGGCCGAAGAAGTCGTTCCACGTGCCGAGGAACGTGAAGACCAGCACCGTGGCCAGCGCCGGCCGCGCCTGCGGCAGGACCACGCTCCACCAGATGCGCAGCCGCGAGGCGCCCTCCAGCAGCGCCGCCTCCTCGCTGTCGCGCGGGATCGTCAGGAAAAACTGCCGCAGCAGGAAGATGTAGAACGGCGAGCCGAACAGGCTCGGCACGATCAGCGGGAGGTAGGTGTCCACCCACCCCAGCCGCGCAAACCCGAGGTAGAGCGGGATCATGGTGACCTGCCCGGGCAGCATCATCGTCGCCAGGCACAGCGCGAACAGCGCGTCGCGCCCCGGGAAGCGGAACCGCGCGAACCCGTAGGCCACCAGCGCGGACGACCCCGCGGTGGCGAGCATGACCGGGACCGTGATCACCACGGTGTTGAGCAGGAAGCGCGACACCGGCAGCACGGTGACCGCCCGCGCGTAGTTCTCCCAGTGCAGCGGCACCGGCCGCCAGCGGTAGGGCTGGGCAAACACCGCCGCCAGCTCGTGCAGCGACGAGCTCAGCATCCACACCACCGGCAGGCTGAAGAGCACGCCCAGCGCCACCAGCGCGACATAGGTCAGCCCGATGCGCGCCAGCGGCCCGGCCGGGGACAGGGGGCGGGGCGTCCTCATGCGGCCCCCGCCTCGTAGTGCACGCGGTCCCGCGAGAGCCGCCACGCGAGCGCCGTGCAGCCGACGATGATCACGCCCAGCGCCCACGCGAGGGCCGAGGCATAACCCATGTCGTATTCCTGAAACGCCTTCCGGTAGACGTAGAGCACGATGAAGAGCGTGGCCTGGTTCGGGCCGCCCTCGCCGCCCGGCTGCGCCCCGCCGGTCATCACAAACGCCTGCGTGAACACCTGGAACGCGCCCACCAGGCCCATGATGAGGTTGAACAGCAACGCCGGGGAAATCAGCGGCAGCGTGACCGCCCAGAACCGCCGCGCCGCCCCCGCCCCGTCGATCGCCGCCGCCTCGGTCAGCTCGCGCGGCACGCCCTGCAGCGCGGCCAGGAAAATCACCGCCTGCCCGCCGG
>CAIKTR010000130.1 GCA_903830425.1 uncultured Opitutia bacterium | reverse complement strand
GGGCGACGCCGACGATGCCGGCAACAGCCTGCGCGGCTACCTCTTCGCCCACAGCATGCCCGCCGAGCTGCGCACCGACCCGACCTACCCCAAGGTGCAGTGGAACGCGTTCACCGCGACCGGCCAGTGCCCGACCTCCCAAGTCGACCCGAAGGCCTGGGACCCGGTCGAGTCGAAGTATTACCCGCTGATCCAGGAGGCCGCGGCCCTGGGCTTCGAGGAGATGACGGTGGACGTCGGCTGGTGGAACGGTCCCGAGCCCGATACCGACGCGGTCGACTGGCCGCGGGGCATGCGCGCCGCGGGCGACGCCACCCACCGGCTGGGCCTGCGCTACGTGCTCTACTGGACCGATGCGGAGCCGATGGCCACGCCCGCGGGACGGGCCACGCGGACGCGGCGGATCCAGCGGCTGTTCGCCGAGCATGGCGCCGACACCTGGCGCTCCGATTCGACCCGCGGCGCGGTCATCGCGGCCGACTACGGGTCCGTCCAAGGCTTCTACGCCATGCTCGACGCCCTGCACCGGGACGTCCCCGGCTTCCAGTGGGAAAACTGCAGCGGCGGCGGGCCCCTCAAGGATTACGGCGCCATGCGGCGCGCCACGAAAATCCAGATCTGCGACACCGTGGACGAGGCGATCGTGACGCGGCGCGTGTTCCACGACAGCTCGTACGCCCTGCACCCCATCCAGCTGCAGGGCTTTCTGGGCTGGCACAACCGCTCGCGGCCCGGCGAGGCCGGCGGGCTCACCTATGATTTCCGCTCCGCGGGACTCGGCGCGTTCATGTGGTGGATCGACAGCCCCACCCCGACCAACGGCGGCACCGCCTGGACCGAGGCGGACCGGCGCGCGATCGCCCGCGAGGTCCGCACCTACCGGACGCGCCTGCGGCCCCTGATCCGCCACGCGAACCTCTACCATGTGTTCGCCTGGCCGGACGGCGTGCACTGGGATGGGATCGAGTACTACGACCCCGCGGCGGGCCAGGGGGTGGTGTATGTGTTCAACCCGGGCGCAGACCCGACCCACCCGGCGATCCCGCTCAAGGGCCTGGAGGCCCGGCGCTCGTACCGGCTGACGTTCGAGGACGGCAGCAATCCGCCCGTGGTCCAGACCGGCGAGCAGCTGCTGCGCGACGGGTTCCGCATGACGCTGCGCGGTCCGCTGGCCTCGGAACTGGTGTGGATCGAGCGGTTGCCCGACTGACCGGACCGGGCCCACCGATCCGCCCACTTTGCCCGTGCGTCCAAACCCCGACCCCGGCAGCCTCTAATCCATGAAATCACGCCCGCCCCTCCCCGCCGCCGGCGAACAGGTGCTCGCCAACCGGGAGGCCGCCTGGACCTATGCCTGGACCGGCGGCCGCCTGGCCGCCACCGGGTTTGTCAACCAGCTCACCGGCCGCGCCTTTTCCCTGGCCGGCGCGGGCGCGCCCGCGCTGGTGTTTTCGGCCGCGCTGGACCGGGTGGCGGAGCCGGTGCGCGCGGATGACTTCACGGTGCGCGCGGTGCGCCGCACCGGGCGCGGCGGCCTGGTGTTCACGCTGCACAGCGCCGCGGCGGGCCTCGCGGCCCGGCTCCAGGTGCGGCTCGAGGGCCCCACGCGCCGCCAGTGGCTCGAGTTCACCAACACCACGGGCCGGGAACTGCTGCTGCTCGACGTGGAGCTCGACGACTTCACGCTCGCGGACGGCGCGACCGGCGGCGGCTCCGGCCAGCCGGTGTTCCTGGCGGACGAGGCCTTCGCGGCGATCGAGCACCCCTCCGGCGACAACCGCGCGACCGGCGGCCGCGTGCAGCTCGCCCACTACCCGGGCCGGCGCCTGGCCCCGGGAGCCAAGTTCCGCAGCCATCCGGCCCTGGTGAGCGTGGCCCCGGCCGGGGCGGCCCGCGCGCATTTCCTCGCCTACCTCGAGGCCCGCAGCCGGCCCCGGCCGGGCATGATCGGGGTGTACACGCCGTTTGGCATCAACAACCAGTGGGGCGCCTGCCCCGCGCTGGATGACGAGCAGACGCTGGACGTGCTCGCCCACCTCGGGGAACTGCGGCGGCGCGGCGTGCGCTTCGACTACTTCACCCTCGACACCGGCTGGGTGGACCCCGCGTCCGACCTCACGCGGTTCAAGCCCACCGCGTATCCCCGCGGGCCCGGCGAGGTCCTCCGGCGCATCCGCGCGCTGCACCTGAAGTTCGGCCTCTGGTTCGCCACCAGCTGGGGCCTGCAATCCTGCTGGGACTACCCCGGGGCCTTCCCGGACGGACGGCCGCCCACCCAGCTCTACCGCGAGGGCTACCCGCTCGGGGCCGACGGCCTCACGTTTTGCCTCGGGGAAAAAAAGTACCGCGCCCTCCTGCAAAAAGCCGTGCTCCACCACGTGCGGGTGAACGGCGCCCGGTTCCTCAAGTTCGACGGCGGCAACTACACCTGCGAGCACCCGGGCCACGGCCACCTCCCCGGCAAGTACGCGACCGAGTCGATGCACGAGTGGCTGATCCAGCTCGCCCGGCGCGCCCGCGCGATCGCCCCCGACGTCTTCATCATGTGGTACTGGGGGCTGCGCTCGCCCTTCTGGGCGCTGCACGGCGACGCGATCTTCGAGTCCGGCCTGCAGATGGAGGGCTCGGGCACCAGCTCGTTCCCGACGCTCCACTACCGCGACTCCGTCACGCTCGCCCAGGACCAGAACGCCCAGCACGCGCAGAACATCCCCCCGCGCCACAAGGACAGCCTCGGCGTCTGGCTCTCCGACACGCGCTGGGGCAACTTCATGGGCGGCGAGCGCTGGCGCGAGAGCCTGGTCATGGACCTGGGCCGGGGCAGCCGGCTCTTCCCCAACCTCTGGGGCAACCTGCGCCACCTGACGGACGCGGACGTCGACTTCCTCGCCTGGATCACGGCCCTCGCGCGGGAGCACGCCGCGTGCTTCACCCACCGGCGCCTCGTCGGCGGCGACCCGTTCCGCAACGAGGTCTACGGGTATGCCCACGGCCGCGGGACCCACGGCTTCGTCTTCCTGCACAACGCCCACTTCGCCGCGCGCCCCATCACCCTGCGGCTCGACGCCACGCTGGGGCTCCAGGGCCCGCCGGGCGCGCCCGCGCCGGTGGCCGCCCTGTTTCCCGAGCGCCGCCAGCTGCGGCGCCCCGACGGCCGGCGCCCCCGGCTCGGCGAGGAGCTCGCGCTCTGGCTGCGCCCCTTCGAGACCCTGCTGCTGGAGGTGGGACCGGCCGGCCGGACGCCCCCCCGCCTGCCCCGCCGGCTGCTCACCGCCGCGCAGGCGGCCGACCTCGGCCGCGCCCTGCCCCTGCGGACCGTGGCCGACGATCCGCGGCTCGACGTGCGCTTCGTGGACGCGGCGCAGTTCGTCCAAAAGAACCTGCTCCGGCAGACCACGACCTACGCCGCCACCCTGCCGGCCCTGGCGGGCGACCCGCCGATCCTCACCCTGGTCATCCGCCTGCGCCAAGGGGCGGCGGAGTGGAAATACGCCCCGACGGTGGTGCAGATCGTGCAGGTGCTGGCCCGCGTGGGCGGCGACAAGGTCCAGCTCATCCCCATGCCCGACGGCCGCCAGCACGGCAACACCCAGTCCTATGGCTGCTCCTGGCTGACCTACCGGGTCCGGCTCAACCCGCAGTGGTCGCGCCGCCCGCTGCGGTTCGCCGTGCACGCCCACCTGCCGGCCGGGGTCGAGGCCGTCGTCGAGGCGTGGGTGGTCCGCCGCTGGTGGCAGGAGAACCCGCGCCCGACCGCCGACGGCTACTACACCTACGCCCCGTCGTGAGGCCGCCCCCCGCCGGACTAATTTGCTGTCCTTCCGCGCGGGTAGCCGGTTAGTCCTTGCCCCGTCGCATGCACGCCCCCGTCAACATCCAGCTCATCGGTTCCGAAGTCGCCATCATCTGGGATGACGGGGCGGAAAGCTATTTCACCGGGCAGCAGCTGCGGGCCGCCTCGCCGAGCGCGGAGACGCAGGGGGAGCGCGATATCTTCGGCCATCAGTACGGCGGCGGCGGCTCCCGGGATTTCACCGGCGTCGAGGTCCTCGGCTGGGTGCAGGTCGGCAACTACGCCATCCAGTTCAATTTCAGCGACGGCCACCGCACCGGCCTGTACAGCTACGACTACCTCCGAAAACTCACCGCACCGTAAGTTGGCCGTCCCGGCCGGCCGCTTTTCCCCATGTCCTCCTCCGTCTTCCCCGCCCGCACCACGACCGCCGAGATTGAGCTCGGCACGACGCTGCAGCCGAAGTTCGGGCCCGACGGCCTGATCCCCTGCATCGCGCAGGACGCCCAGTCCGGCGAGGTCCTGATGTTCGCCTTCATGAACGCCGAGTCGCTCGCGCACACGCTGGCGACCCGCCGGGCCACCTACTGGAGCCGCTCCCGCGGCAAGCTGTGGGTGAAGGGCGAGGAGTCCGGCAACGTGCAGCACGTGCAGGAAGTCCGCACGGACTGCGACCAGGACGTGCTCCTGATCAAGGTCGAGCAGCGCGGCGCCGCCAATGCCGCCTGCCACAACGGCTACGCGTCCTGTTTTTACCGCAAGGTCTCCGACCTCGCCGACCCCGCGCGCAAGCTGCAGTTCATCGCCCAGCGCCTCTTCGACCCGGCGACGGTCTACAAGAAGAAGTCCTGAGTGCCGCGGGCCGACCCGCTCAGACCCCGCCCGGCGCCAGGCCCCGCTCGCTCGACTGGGCGAAGGTGATCATGCGCTGGAACTCGGGCGTGGCCGCCTGCGGGTGGGTCTGGAGCTTCTCCAGCGCCTGCGAGCGGTTGAGGCCGTCGCGGTAGAGGATGCGGTGGAGCTGCTTCACCCGCTCGAGCTGCTCGCCGGTGTGGCCGCTGCGCTCGAGCCCGACCTTGTTGTAGGCGCGCACCTGGGCGGGGACGCCGTCGGCGATGAAGTAGGGCGGCAGGTCCTGCACCAGCTTGGCCATGGCCGAGAGCATCGCGTAGGCGCCGATCCGACAGAACTGGTGGATGCCGGCCGCGCCGCCGAGCACGGCATGGTCCTCCACCGTCACGTGGCCGGCCATCGAGATGGCGTTGCTCATCACGATGTGGCTGCCCAGCCGGCAGTCGTGCGCAATGTGGCTGTAGGCGAGGATCGTGTTGTCGGAGCCGAGCACGGTGTCGTCGCCGTCCTGGGTGGCGGCGTGGACCGTGACGTACTCGCGGAAGACATTGCGGTCGCCGGCGCGGACGCCGGGGCGGCCGCCCCGGTACTTCAGGTCCTGGGTCTGGCCCCCGAGGCAGGCGTAGGGGAAGACCTCGCAGGCGCGGCCGAGCGTGGTGGCGCCCTCGACCGAGGCGTGGTGATGCAGGCGGGTGCCGTCGCCGAGGACGACGCCGGCGCCGACAAAGGCGAACGCCCCGAGCACGACGTCGGCGCCCAGCTGCGCCCCCGGCTCGACCACGGCGGTGGGGTGAAGGGTGACGGCCATGGGCTTAGGCGTCCGCCTCGTCGACCACGGCGAACATCAGCTCGGCCGAGGACACGACCTGCCCGTCCACCGTGCAGTGGCACTCGGCGGCGGCGAGCTTGTCGCCGCGGTACTTGGTGATCTTGGCGTTGATGATGATCTGGTCGCCGGGCCGCACCGGCTTGCGGAACTTCACCTTGTCCGCGCTCATGAAGAAGGCGGTCTTGCTGGTGTTGCCGCTGCGCCGGAGCATCACGATGCCGGCGGCCTGGGCCATCGCCTCCAGCTGCAGCACGCCGGGCATGACCGGGTTGGCCGGGAAATGGCCGGTGAAATAGGGCTCGTTGATCGTGACGTTCTTGATCGCGACGAGCTCGTCCTGGCCGATGAACTCCACGATGCGGTCGAGCATCACGAACGGGTACCGGTGCGGGATGGTCTCGAGGATGCGGCGGATGTCGAGCGAGGTCTCGGTGGGCAGCACGGCCGACGACCGCGGCTTCTTCTTCGGCCCCTTCCGGCGCTCCTCCAGCTGGGCGTAGAGCGCCTTGGTCAGCTCGGCGTTGATCGCATGGCCCGGGCGCGTCGCCACGATGTGCGCCTTCAGCGGCAGGCCGAGCAGGACCACGTCGCCGATGATATCGAGGATCTTGTGGCGGACGAACTCGTCCTTAAACCGCAGGGGCTCCTTGGAGATGATCTTGTCGCCGCGGATCACCACCGCGCAGTCGAGCGAGCCGCCCTTGATCTTGCCGAGCTTCAGCAGCTCCTCGATGTCCTCGTAAATCGTGAACGTCCGGGCCGCGGCGACCTGCGTCATGTAGACGTCCGGGTCGATGGTCAGGGACAAGTGCTGGGTGTGGATGCCGCGGTCGTCCGCCGACGTGCAGGAGATCTTCAGCTCGTCGCACGGCAGGGCGATGATGGACGAGTCGCCGCGGGTGACCGAGACGGGGGCGTCGAGGGTGAAGTATTCGCGCTCCTTGGCCTGTTCCACCGGCTCGCCCTGCAGGATCAGGTTGACGTAGGGCTTGGCCGAGCCGTCGAGGATCGGCGGCTCGGAGGCGTCCATCTCGAGGACCACATTGTCGATGCCGCAGCCGTGGAGCGCGCTGAGGACGTGCTCGACGGTGTGGATCTTGGCATGGCCGGACTGGATGGTGGTGGCCCGCACCAGATCGGTCACCTGGTCGATCCGCGGGCGCAGCTCCGGGCGACCGGGGAGGTCGGTGCGCCGGAACAGGATGCCATGGTCCGCCGGCGCGGGCTTCATCGTGAGCGTGACCGCCTCGCCCGTGTGCAGCGCATTGCCGGTGATGGAGACCTCGCGCGCGAGCGTGCGTTGTTTCATAGGGTGGGCAGAGTCTCGGAAACCCGCCCGGCAGAGCGCAAGCGCGGAGATGGGCGAGGCCTTGACACCGCCGGAGCGGTTTCTTCACTCTGGACCCTTTCACACCTTAAAACCGCATCCAACCGACCCTCCGTCATGCCCGCCGCCAACGACATTCGCAAAGGCCAAGTCATCAAGTTCAACGGTGAAGCGCACCTCGTCATGGAGACGCAGCATCGCACGCCCGGCAACCTGCGCGCCTTTGTGCAGGTGAAGATGCGCAATCTGCGCTACGGCAAGGCGCTCGACCAGCGCTTCGCCTCGACCGACAACATCGAGGTGCTCGCGACCGAGAAGAAGAGCCTGGAGTTCAGCTATGCGGACCGCGAGGCCTTCGCGTTCATCGACCCGGAGACCTTCGACCAGATTGAGCTGAGCGCCGAGCTGCTGGGCGACAGCAAGAACTACCTGACCGCCGGCGGGAAGGTGGACGTGCTCTTCGTGGACGAGAAGCCGCTCACCCTCGAGCTGCCCTCGACCGTGGCCCTGAAGGTGATCGAGAGTTCTGACGGCATCAAGGGCGACACCGCCAGCAACGTCCAGAAGCCCGCCAAGCTCGAGACCGGCCTGATGGTGCAGGTTCCCCTGTTCATCAAGGAAGGCGAGCTGATCAAGGTCAGCACCGCCGACGGCACCTACCTCGGCCGGGTTTGACCCGCCGCACCGGGCCCGGACCCTACGCCCGGGTCGCCGCCGCCACCGCCGCCTGGTAATTCGCGGCGGCGGTCGTCAGGCGGTCGCCCGAGCACCCGAGGTCGCGCAGGCGACCGTCGCGCAGCCCGTAGATCCAGCCGTGGATCGTCAGCGGCTGGCCGCGCGCCCAGGCCTCCTGCACGATCGAGGTCTGCCAGACATGGGCGGCCTGCTCGATCACGTTGAGTTCGCACAGCCGCGCGCTCCGCGCGGTCTCGTCGGCCACGGCGCAAAGGCAGGCCTCGTGCTGCTCCCGCACGTCCTGCACGTGGCGCAGCCAGTTGTCGGCGAGCCCCACCCGCTCGCAGCGCATGACGGCGCGGACGCCGCCGCAGCCGTAGTGGCCCACCACCATGATGTGGCGGACCTTCAGGACATCGACGGCGAACTGGATCACGGACAGGCAGTTCAGGTCGGTGTGGACCACGACGTTGGCCAGGTTGCGGTGCACAAACACCTCCCCGGGCAGCAGTCCGATGATCTCGTTCGCCGGCACCCGGCTGTCGGAGCAGCCGATCCAGAGGTACTCGGGCGTCTGCTGCTGGGCCAGCTTCTCGAAAAAATGCGGGTCCCGCCGGCGGGTGGCGTCGGCCCAGGCGAGGTTCTGCTCAAACAAATGCGGCAATGGATCCATGCGCGGCGGCATGCTTCGAGCCCCGGCGGGATTGTCCACTCCGAACTCCAGCGGCCCCGGCGCCGGGGCCGGGGCTTGGCGCCCCACCCCGGCGCGCCCGATCGGCCTGTTTCGGCATTGCCGCCGGCGGTTCGGTCCCCACACTGGCCGGCCATATGGGACGCCAATGGCTCCACGCCAAACGTGCGATCGTCAACCTGAAGAAGGGCCAGACGGTCGGCAAACTCGTGAAGGAAATTACGGTCGCCGCCAAGCTCGGGGGCGCCGATCTCACCGGCAACGCCCGGCTGTTCGCCGTGGTCGAAAAGGCCCGGAAGGCGAGCGTGACCCGCGACGTCATCGAGCGGGCCATCGCCAAGGGCGCCGGCGGCGGCGGCGACAAGACCGGCCTGGAGCACATCATCTTCGAGGGCTACGCCCCGCACAAGGTGCCGGTCATCGTCGAGGTCTACACCGACAACCACCAGCGCACCGCGCCGGAAATCCGCCTGCTCTTCCGCCGGGGCGTCCTCGGCAACTCCGGCAGCAACAAGTTCCTGTTTGAGCACGTCGGGCTGGTCGAGGCGCACCATGCCGACCTCGGCATCGACCGCGAGACCGCCGCCATCGAGGCCGGCGCCAACGAGGTCGAGCCGCTGACCCACGAGCAAAACGACGACATCCCCGAGCACCGCACCGGCGCGCGCTTCATCGTCGACCGCACCGCCGTGCACGCCGTCTCCGTCTGGCTCGCGAGCCACGGCTGGACCGTCATCACCAGCGAAATCGGCCACCTCGCCAAGACGTTTCCGGAGCTGGACGAGCCGACCCGGGCCGACGTCGGCGAATTCCTGCAGGCGCTCGAGGACCACGACGACGTCCAGCGCGTCTGGGCCGCGGTCAAGTAAGCTGCGGCCGGGCGTCGCCCGGTCCCGGCCCCGCGGCGGGCGTCACTGCGGCGCGACCACCTGCACCGCCCGCGTCGCGGTGTAGCTCTGCCCGGCGGGATCCGTCGCCCGAACCGCGATCACGTGCGGGCCGGCCGGCAGGTCGGCGGGCAGATAGCTGCGCCAGAGGTGGTAGCAGACCACCGGGTCCGGCAGCCGCGGCGTCGCCCGCGGGACCGCCCGGTCGTCCTGTTCCAGGTAGAGCTTCGCGTAGGCCGGATCCCAGTCGAGCACCCGCCGCATCGGGTTCCACGCGCGGTCGTCGACGCGCGACTCGATGGTCCAGCCCTCGTGGCCGTTGAAGACGTTGGCGTAGTAGGACACGTAGCCGGTGCGGGCCCGGGCGGCGACCGGCGCGTGCAGGCCGATCTGGTAGTCGGCGGGGTGCCGCGCCGCGCGGTAGTCCACCCGCGCCGCGGTGCCGTCCACCGTCAGGATGCCATAACCGTGCGGCGTGCCATCGGCCATCGTGGCCAGGGGGATGCCCTGGGCGTCCGGCGGACCGCCCCAGAAGCCGCCGCTCGCGGCCGCCACGTTGTACTCGTGCAGCGGCTGCGCGCCGGTCCAGCCCTCGGCGGCGCCATGGAACACGTGCCGCTGGTAGTGCGTGTGCCCGGAGAGCCAGAGCGTGTGCGGGCGGTCCTGCAGCAGCGCGTAGAGCCGGGCGCGGTCGGCGCCCCGGAAGGTCTCGGCGTTCAGCGGATTCGGGTGAAACCAGGGGATGTGCACCAGCAGCACCACCAGTTCGTCCCGCGGCGTCACACGCAGCAGGTTCGCGAGGAACTCAAACTGGTCCGCGCGCAGGCCGCCGATGTACCGCGGTCCCCCCAGGTAGCGCACGTCGTTGAGCGCGACGAACAGCGCCCGGCCGTGGTGAAACGCGTAGGTGGAGGGGCCGTACGCCTGTTCAAAGCTGGCGGTCGCGCGCCGGTCGTCCGCCGCGCCCAAGTCCAGGTCGTGGTTGCCGTTGACCCGGTACGCCGGGATCCCGATGCGCGCCATGGCCGCGGCCAGCGGACCGTCCAGCTCGTGCCGGTCAAAGACCACGTCGCCGAGCGTCACGCTGAAGGCAAAGTCCCGGGTGCCGGCGAGCCCCGCGGCCAAGGTCCGGTCGAAATAGCCGACTTCCTGCAGCGACGCCGGCTGCGGATCCGCGAAGAGGAGCACGCGGAAGCGATCCGGCTCGTCGCCCGCCACGAGCGGGAAGTCCGCCGCGCCGTCGGGCGCGGGGCGGCGCTGGAACAGCGGGAGTTGGAGCGCGTTCACCGGCGGGTGCCAGCCCCGGGGTTTGATCACGAAGAGCCGGGCGCCGTCCAGCGCCGCGAACGCATAGCCGCCGGCGGCGTCGGTCGGCACCACCGTCCGGCCGTCGGAAACCCCCACCCCGGCCAGGCCGGGTTCGCCGGCGTCGCGCCCCCCGTTGCCGTTGCGGTCGTCGAAGACAACGCCATGCACCGGCGCGGCCACGGCCGCCGAACGGACCGCCAGCACGAGCGTCAACGTCACGAGCAAACGGGGTAAAGTCATGCGCGGAGCCAAAGCCCCGGACCCCGCCGGGTCGAGTCCGGATGCGGCGCAGGCGGGCCGGGGCGCCCCGTCTTTCCCCTTCCGTCCCGCCCCGTTCGGCCCCAGCCTGCGGGCACCCCATGAAGCTCACCCCGATCAACAGTGCCGAGGCCGTCTTCGAGGCCTTCCACGATCCCCAGCTCAGCGAACTCAGCCAGTGGAGCGTCAGCGGCGACGGCGTCACCGGCTTCAAGGTCTGGCAAAACTGGCTCTGGGTCCAGTGGGCCTGGGAGCGGCCGGCGGCGGACGGCCGGGTGGTGCGGTTCTGCCGCGCCTACGACCTCGACTGTGCCGACTACGACCGGATCATCGTCAACGCGGCGATCCCCGAGGGCGGCTATTACACGCTCCACGCCGAGACCGATGCCGGCCCCCGCACCCGCCGGGGCGAGCCCTACGGGGCGATCAAGCGCGAGGAGTGGCTGCCGCTCGACGGGGCCCGTCGCGTGCGGTCGCTGACGATCGAGGCCCACTATCCGAAGGGCGCCGCGGGCGACGCCTGGATCTACTGGCTGGCGCTGCAAAGCACGGCCCGCCTGCCCGCGCACCTCGCCCAGTGGCGGGGCTACGACGAGCGCTGGGCCAGCTACCTGCAGCCGGCGGATTTCACGCCGACGTTCCAGCCCACCTACGGCCTGCTGCTCACCGCCGAGGAAATGACCGCGGTGCGCCGCGAGTTCGCGTCCTCGCCGACGGCCGACGCCATGCGCGAGGCCGCCGCCGAGGCGCGCGCCATCCGGCCCGAGGACCTGATCGGGCAGCACGTGAACTTCTGGAACTCGAACACGCTCCGCCGCGAGCGCGACCACGGCAAGGTCATCACCATCCACGGCGCCAACGCCGCCCAGGCCGGCCTGCTGCTGCAGGACAAGGAGCTGTGCCGCCTGGCCGCGCGCTTCGCCCTGAGCATCGCGCACTGCGAGCGCTGGGACGACAGCTTCGTGTGCTACATGCCCGGCAGCGCCTGGGAGCAGCGCAGCTTCACCCAGTCCATCTGCGTGTTCGAGACCGCCCTGATCCTCGACCTGTGCGGCGAGTGGTTCACCCCGCTGGGCCGGCAGCTCATCCTGCGGCGGATCGCGGAGGAGGGCCTGGGGCACCTGAACTACACCACGTGGTGGTGGGAATACCTGTTCCACTGCAACCAGCTCGCCTGGTTCGCGCCCGGGCGCATCCTCGGCTACCTGCTGCTTGAGCGCACCCTGCCGGTGCGCTGCGAGGGCCACCCCCGGCCCGACCCCTCGCGTGTCGCGCCCTACACGGAGCTCGCCACCCAGGACCTGCTGGAAAACCTGGACCGCGTGCTGCTGGCCGACGGCGGCTACGTCGAGGGGCCCACCTACTTCACCTGGGTCGCCCGGCAGGCCTTTGTCGCCCTGCACCTCTACGCCCGCGCCCGCGGCCGGTCGCTGCAGGACCTGATGCCGGCGCAGATGAAGAAAACCGCGCTGATGGCGGAAGTGCTCTACTCGACCGACGACCGCCAGGACACGATCCTGATCTGCGACGCGATGTATGCGTTTCCCGAGGCCCTCGCCTTCCTCGCGGCCTTCATGCCCGACAGCCACTGGGTCACCATGTACCGCAAGCAGCTCCAGCGCGCCGGCGCCGCCCCCTCGCTCCTGGCCATGGGCCTGTCGCGCAACATCCCGGCGGAGGGCCCGCCGCTGCGTCCGTTCGTGGACATGCCCGAGACCGGCATGACCTGCTCCGTGCGGTCGCTCGGCGGCCAGGTGGTGAAGCTCTTCCTCATGGGCAACAAGTCCGGCGCCAGCCACACGCACGAGGACAAGGGCAGCTTCGTGCTGGAGTTCGCCGGGGACACCTTTGCCCAGGACTTTGGCGTCGTGGACTACAGCAACCCGCTCGTCGAGCAGCTCAAGACCGCCCAGCGCCACAACATGCTCGTCCCCTGGTCGCTCGGCCTGCGGCCCAAGCCGACCAACCCGATCAACGCCAACATCCATGCCACCGGCGGCGGCGACGCGACCGCCTTCCATGCCACCATGGACGTCACCGCCGGCTGGGAAGGCTGGTTCCGGCGGTGGCAGCGCACCTGGGATTCCCCGGCACCGGACCAGATCGTCATCACCGACGAGTGGGCCATCGAGCAGGGCGAGGGCGCGATCTTCCACTGGACGACGACGCTCCCGATGCGCCGCGAGGGGGACAAGATCGTCATCGAGGGCCGGCGCGGCCGGGCCGAGATCACGATCCCGCCCGGCACCGAGGCGGTCATCGAGGAACTGCCGCTGATGGATCCGGCGCGGCGCGCCATCGACGAGCTCCGCCGCGAGCTCGTGCGCTTCGGGCTCCGCCACGCCGCGACCCAGCCGCGCCTCTCGATCCGGCAGCGCGGACAGGCCGGCACGCTGCGGGTCGCCGTCAAGCTGAGCCTCAACCCGGCCAACTAGCTCCCCCGCCCCGCCGGGCCGAGCCGGCGGGTGCCCGGCGGGCGTCCGGCGCGGGCCGGGCCACGAGCCGACAAAAAAGCCCCGGCGTTGCGGCCGGGGCTGAGGGGGGAGGCGGGGGCCTTAGGCCACGCGCTCGACGATGAGCGGCGGGGGCGTCGGGCGCTTGGGCGCGAGGCGGTACGCGTTCTTGAAGTGATCGAGCGCCTGCTCGAGCTTGGCCTCGTCGTTGTAGTGGATCATCATCAGCGGCTCGCCCTGCTTAACCTGCGTGCCAACCTTCTTGATCTCGGAAACGCCCACCGCGTAGTCGAGCTTGTCGTGCGGGTTTTCCTTGCCGGCGCCGAGGAGGTGCACGCCGCGCGCGATCATGGCCGCGTTGATGGTGTGGACGTAACCGCGCTTGGGCGCGGGCAGCTTGCGGATGTGCTTGGCCGCCGGGAATTTGTCCGGGTGGTCGATCCACGTGGTGTCGCCGCCCTGGGCCTTCACGAGATCCTTGAACTTCGCGAGGGCCGAGCCGTCGGTCAGATGGCGCTGGACGGTCTGCTTGGCGGAGAGTGTCGAGCCCGCGACGCCCGCGAGGCGGACGATTTCCATGCCGAGCTTCAGCACGAGTTCCTTCATGTCCTCGGGACCCTCGCCCTTGAGGAGGGCGATGGCTTCCTTGACCTCCAGCGAGGTGCCGACGGTGTCGCCGAGCGGCTGGTTCATGTCGGTCACGAGGGCGACGCAACGGCGCTTCATCGAGCGACCCACCCGGGTCATCGAGCGCGCGAGCTGCTTGGCCTGCTCCAGATCCTTGATGAAGGAGCCGTTGCCCCACTTCACGTCGATCACGAGACCCTCGGAACCCTCGGCGAGCTTCTTGGACAAGACGCTGCCGGTGATGAGCGGGAGGCTCGGGATGGTGCCGGTCTCCTTGCGGAGGGCGTAGAACTTGGCGTCAGCCGGGGCCAGGGCCTCGCTCTGCTGGACGATCGCGCCGCCGATGCGGGCAAGTTGCGATGAAAACTGCTCGATGGTCTGGTGGCTCTTGAAGCCGTGGAAGCAGCCCAGTTTGTCGAGCGTGTTGATGACGTAGTCGTGCTCGACGCCGCACATCATCGGCACCACGACACCGCTGGCCATGGCGAGCGGGACGAGGACCAAGGAAGTCTTATCGCCCACGCCGCCGGTCGAATACTTGTCGATCTTGGGTTTGGCGATGTGCGAAAGGTCGATCACCTCGCCGGAGAGCATCATTTCCTCAGTCAGGTCAGCCGTTTCCTGGGCCGACATGTTGGAGAAGTAAATCGCCATCATCAGCGCAGACAGCTGGTGCTGGGGCATTTCGCCATCTAGCGTGCTATCAATGATGTAGCGAATTTCCTCTTGCGTGAACTCACCGCCGTCGCGCTTCTTCTCGATCAGAAACTCGAACGTGGGCTTGATGAATCGGCGAGTGGGAATATTGCGTTTGCTCATGTGGGTAAGGTGCTTGCCGAGGCAGGGGCCGCGGCGCGGAAAAGTTTGTCATCACACCCGCTAATACCAATTTGTCGAGCCAAAACTGCCCGCCCCGGAGGCGTCGCAGCAGTCAATTTCCGCAGGCGGCAGGCTTCCCGGCACCCGGCAGCCGACCCCAACAGCCCCGATCAGGCCGCTCCCAATTGACCGGCCCCTGATTGACCGGCCTGACATTGATAGCCTGTCCCTGATCGGAATGCGTTGCCTCCGATTTGAAGGAGACCTGCGCAGTCCGCGGGTAGTCTGCTGGGGACGACCGCAGTTGGGGTCCTTGGCGGGGAGGCTTGTCCCGCAGTTTACCTCCCGTCTCGTCACGGCCCAAATCCACGCTTGCGCGCGCCCGGGCCGAGGCTGTGAAGTGAACGGATGCCGGTTCCTTTCAATCTCGCCGACGCCCTCGATGCGGCCCTCAAGTCCGCCGCCACCGCCGCCGGGCTCGAGGCCGGTGCCTTCGTGCCCGAAGTGAGAACGGCGGACTCCCGCCATGGCGATTTCCAGGCCAACGGGGTCCTCGGCTACGCCAAGGCCCGCAAGCTCAACCCCCGCGCCCTCGCCGAAAAACTCGTCGCCGCCCTGCCGCCCGAGCTGACCGCCGCCTACGAGGTCGTCATCGCCGGCCCCGGCTTCATCAACTTCACCCTGAAGCCCGCCACCCTGCTGGCCTGGCTGCGTACCCACGACTCCGCGGACCACCTCAAGGCCAGCGCCGCCACCGCCCGCCGCGGCCAGACCTGGGTGGTCGACTACTCCTCGCCCAACACCGCGAAGCAAATGCACGTCGGCCACCTGCGGTCGGCGGTCATCGGCGAGGCCATCTGCCGGCTGCTGGAATTCAGCGGCACCCGGGTCGTGCGCGACAACCACATTGGCGACTGGGGCACCCAGTTTGGAAAGCTGATCTGGGCCTACCAGCGCCACCTCGACCCCGCCGCGCTCGCCGCCGACCCGCTGGAGGAGTTCGAACGGCTCTACCAGGTCGGCAATACCGCCGCCGAGGCCGACCCCGCCGTGCTCGAGCAGGCCCGCCAGGAACTCGTGAAGCTCCAGGCCGGCGACCCGGCCAACCTCGCGATCTGGAAGAAAATCAACGACGTCAGTCTCGGCGCCTTCCAGCAGATCTACGACCAGCTCGGGATCCGGTTCGACGTCACCCTCGGCGAGAGCTTCTACCACGACCAGGTGGCCCGGGTGTACCGCGAGCTCACCGCGACCGCCCTCGCCGCGGAAAGCCAGGGCGCGCTCGTCGTCTTCCACCCGGAACACCCGCGGTTCAGGACCCAGCCCTTCATCATGCGCAAGGCCGACGGCGCCAGCAACTACGCCACCACCGACCTCGCCACCGCCCTCTACCGCCTCGAGCACTTCCACGCCGACGGCATCGTCGTCGTCACGGACTTCCGCCAGGCCGACCATTTCGAGCAGCTGTTCCTGACGGTGCGGAAGTGGTTTGCCGCGCAGGCCTACCGCCTGCCCGAGCTCCACCATGTGACGTTCGGCGCCGTGACCGGCGAGGACGGCAAGGCGCTGCGCACGCGCGACGGCGGCACCATCAAGCTCAAGGAACTCCTCGCCGAGGCCGAGGCCCGCGCCTTCGCCCTGGTGAGCGAGCGCAGCGCGGACCTCCCGCCCGAGGAGCGCCGCGCCATCGCCGCCGTCGTGGGCGTGGCCTCCGTCCAATACGCCGACCTCGCGCAGAACCGCTCCAGCGACTACGTCTTCGCCTGGGACAAGATGATCTCCCTCGAGGGCAACACCGCCGCCTACCTGCTCTACGCCGGCGCGCGCATCCACTCGATTTTCCGCAAGCTCGGCGCCACGCCGGGCGACGCCGCCAGCGAGGCCGCCGCCAGCGCCCTCGAAACCCCCGCGGAGTTCGCGCTGGCGCGCAAGCTGGTGAAGTTCGCCGACGCCATCCGGCTCGCGACCGACACGCTGCGGCCGCACTTCCTCGGCCTGTACCTCTACGAGCTGGCGGGCGACTACAGCGCGTTCTACGCCGCCGACAAGGTGGCCGTCGAGGACCCCGCGGTCCGCGCGCGCCGGCTGCTGCTCTGCGCCCGCACCCTGCTGGTCCTCGAGACGGGCCTGCGCCTGCTCGGGCTGCGCACCCTGACCCGCATGTGACGGGCGCGGCGGGCCGCGGCCAATAAACTCTTGCCGCTTCCCCGGGCGGCGCCCACATTTCGCGGCCATGGCCATCGAGGAAATTTACATCCGCAGCGAGACGGAGACGGAGGCGCGCGGGCCCTTCAACCTCGAGCAACTGATCTCCCTCGCCGACACCGGCCAGGTGACCGCCGCGACCCTGTTTTACGATGCCGCCACCGAGCAGTGGGCGACCATCGGGTCCCACCCCGAGCTGATGGCCGAGGTTTTTCCCCAGCGGAAAAAGCTCAAGATCAAGGCCAAGGTGAAGATGGACCTGCTGAACCAGGAGAACGACAGCACCGCGCCCATCACCGTGGATGAAATGCTGGCCGCCGCCGAAGGCCGCACCGCGGAGACGGCCGGCCGCCAGGATCCCACCATCGCGATGGCCCGGGCGGCCGCCATTGGGCGCTGGTCCGTGATCCTGATCCTGCTGGTGGCCACCGCCGGCGAGGTCCTGCCCTCGGTCGATGCCATCATGGCGGGCGACCTGGGAAAGCTCGTCTCGCACCCGCTGGTCGCCTTTGGCGCGATCGACCTCTTTCTCGCCACCATGCTCGGCCTGGGCGTGGTGAGCTTCTATCCCTTCATCCGCTTCCGGGCCGCGCTCGGCCTGGGTTTCATCGGGTTCCTGCTCGGGGTGGAGGGCCATTCGATGGACCTGCTGGCGCTCGCCGGCGGCTCGCTGGGGCTGTATCTGTGCACCATCTTCGTGAGCTATCTGCCGGTCCTGACGTTTGCCGCCCTCGGACTGGCTGGTCTCGGGGCCGTCTCCTGGCACCTGATGTCCTGAGGCCGCCCTGCGCCCATGGCCAGTCTCGCTGAGCGCGGCCGGAAAATCGCCGGTTTTCTCCACCAGGAAATCTGGCGGCCGGAACTCCTCAAGGACCGCTCGCTGCGCGGCCGCACCTTCGCCGTGCTGCGCGTCTGCTCGATCACGCTCACGGTCTTCAACGAGACCAAGGCGGCCAGCCGCGCCGCGGCGCTCAGCTTCAGCTCGCTGCTCGGCCTCGGTCCGCTCATCGGCGTGGCCGTGCTCGTCGGCGGCTTCATGCTCGGCCAGAACAGCGACCCCCTCGTGCTGGCCAACCAGTTCAGCCGCCTCATCAAGAGCGTCGCGCCCCAGCTCCAGCAGCTCGAGACCCTGGACACCCCGGCCGCCGCCGAGGCCTCCCACGCCGAGCTGGCCGGGCTCATCCAGGGGATCATCGCCGGCTCCCGCTCCGGCACCGCCGGCGTGCTCGGCGCCCTGACGCTCATCCTCATCGTCCTGCTCCTCTTCAAGTCGATCGAGGACACCTTCAACGAGATCTGGGGCGTGCGCAACGGCCGCTCCCTCGTCATGCGCGTCGTCTTCTACTGGACCGTCCTCACGCTCGGCGCCGTGCTCTTTTTTGCCTCGCTCACCCTCTTCGGCGCCGGCGCGTTCATCAACGTCTTCCTCGAGCGCCTCCCCTTCGGCCGCGAGCTCCTCCGCGCGCTGAGCTGGTCCCTGCCGCTCTTCTCCGGCCTGGTCCTCGTGGCCCTGCTCACGATCTTCTACCGCTTCATCCCCAACACCCGCGTCTATTGGCGGGCCGCGCTGATCGGCGCGGTCGTGGTCGCGACCCTGCTGCTGATGAACAACTTTCTGGCCTTCCTCTACCTGCGGCGGGTGTACCTCGAAAAAAGCCTCTACGGCTCGCTGGGCATCCTCCCCATCCTCATGCTCGGCCTGTATGTCTTCTGGCTCTTCGTCCTGATCGGCGGCCAGATCAGCTACGCCGTCCAGAATGCCCATTTCCGCAACAGCCAGGCCGCCTGGGGCCAGCTCAGCGAGGCCATGCGGGAACGCCTCTCGCTCGTCGTCCTGCTCACCATCTGCCGCCGGTTCCGCATCTGCCTCCCGGCCGTCACCGCCTCGGACCTCGGCGACATGCTCAGGGTGCCCACCCAGATCCTGAACGAGTGCCTCAACCGGCTCGTGGACATGAAGTTCCTCACCCCCATCCCGCCGCCGCCCGGCAGCGCCCCGACCGACTATTTCTACCAGCCCGCCCGCCCCCTCAGCCACATCACGCTGCTGGAGTTCAAGCGACTGGACGACAACCTGGGATCCGACCCCGTCGGGCAGGCGCTGGAGCAGATCGACCCGGTCCTGCGGCATTACAACCGCGCCCTCGACCGGATGGGCGAGGAGGAGTTTTTCCAGCAGAGTTTCGAGCAGCTGCTGGCCAAGTACGAGGTCGATGCGACCCATCCCCCCTTCGCCCGGGGCGAAGCAGGCCGGCGGTGACCGGGCACGCGGGTTCCGGGCTTCCCCCGGCCCTCCTCCGCCGCCGCGTTTTTCTCCCTTGCCTCACACCACCAGCGACCTAGCGTCGCCGGTTTTCCCTCCATGATCTCCTGGATTCAGAAATACTTTCAGCACCACTTCCGCATTATCTTCGCGCTGATCCTGATCAGCACGATCATCTCGTTCATCATCGCCTTCGGCCCCGGGTCCAACCTGGGACGGGGCGACGGCCGGAAGACGGTCACCCGCGAGTTCTTCGGCTACAACCTCGGCTCGCAGGAAGACCAGTCCCGGCTGATCGGTGACGCGGGCCTCAGCGTGAACCTCCAGTCCGGCTACAATTCGCTCGAGGGCGCCGACCTGCAGAACTACGCCTTCCAGCGCGTCGCGGCCCTCGCCTTGGCCGACCAGCTCCACGTTCCCGCCTCCTCCAAGCAGGAAATCGCCGAGTACATCAAGGGGCTCCGCATTTTCGCCGGCGAGGACGGGCAGTTCGACGCCAAGCGCTACGCCACGTTCCGCGACGGCCTCAAGACCAACCCCCGCCTGAGCGAGGCCCTGGTCAGCCGCGTGCTGGCCGACGATGTCCGCGCGGACAAGGTCCAGAAGATCATCGCGGGCCCCGGCTACGTGCTGCCCCACGACGTGCAGACCCAGCTGGATCGCGCCGATTCGCTCTGGACCGTCGCCACCGCCACCGTCGACTACGCCAGCTTCGCCCCCTCGATCCCCGTCAGCGACGTCCTCCTCACCCAGTTTTTCGGGGAGAACTCCTTCCGCTACACCATCGCCCCCCGGGTCGTCACCTCCGTCGCCTCCTTTCCCACCGCCGCCTACCTCGCCGCGGTCAGCCTCGGTGAGTCCGAGGTCCGCGCCTACTACGACGCCAACCCGGGCCGCTTTGCGGCTCCCGCCGCCAAGCCCGCCGTCACCAAGCCCGATCCCGCGGCCGAGTACGCCGCGGTTCGCCCGCTGGTCGAGGCCGCGCTCCGGCAGGAGCGCGCCCAGCGCCTCGCCGTGAAGGCCGCGTCCGACCTGTCGTTCGCCCTCTACGATGGCCAGATCACCCCGGGCACGAGCGCGTTTGACCGCCTCCTCACCACCCAGCACGTCGCCCTCAAGCCCCTCGCGCCGTTTGCCCGCGAGGACGGCCCCGCCGAGCTCGGCCGCTCCCCCGAGATCGCCAGCGAGGCCTTCAAGCTCGGGACCAGCCGCGCCTATTCCGATGCCCTCGCCGCCCCCGACGGCGCCGTGGTGCTCTTCTGGAAGGAGACCCAGCCGTCCCGCCAGCCGGCCTTTGCCGAGGTGCGCGCCCAGGTCGCCACCGACTACGCCGCCAACGAGAAGAGCAAGCGCTTCGTTGAGTTCGGCAAGACCCTCCGCGTCCTCATCGAGGCCCGCCTCAAGGCCGGCGACACCTTTGCCCAGGCGGTCACGGCCGCCGCCGCGTCCGGCACCGTCAAGGTCGCGACCCAGAGCCTCGCTCCCTTCTCCCGCCGCACTCCCCCGCAGAACCTCGACTCCTCCGTGGCCGGCGCCCTGGAGCGGCTGAGCCAGGGCCAGGTTTCGGACATGATCATCACCAAGGAGCACGGCCTGTTCGTCTATGCCGCCGCCAAGAAGCTGCCCGACCTCAGCGTGACCGGACCGGCCTACGCCGCGATGCGCGCCCAGCTCGCCACCGTCAATGCGCGGATCGGCGCGAGCGCCCAGCTCGCCGCCCTGGTCGAGCAGGAGCTCAAGAAGTCCGAGCCGGCGACAATCAAGTGATCCCGGGGCGCGCGGGGCGCCGACCGTTCATCCCCGCCGCGGACCGCTCGACGTGATTCGCCTCGAATCCGGGCCCCCCGCCGGGCAGGTTCAACGCGCCGGGCCCGCAGCACCGGCCCCGGGGCAGGAAAGGCAGTAACTTTTCGACACCGGGGGTGTTCTCCCTTTCACTTCCCGTCCCAGCCTCCCCCCATGTCCCGCTCCTCCCTCCGCGCCCTCCTGCTCACGCTCAGCCTCGTCCCGTTGGCCGCTCTCCGCGCCGAGGATCCGTCCCCGGCCGCGGCCGCCCCGGACGCTCCGGCCCTGACGGTCGAGGCCTGCATCGCCCGCGCGCTGGAACAGAACTTCTCCCTGAAGATCCAGGGGTTCTCCACCACCATCGCCCAGGAGTCGCTGCTCGCCGCCGAGGCCCGGTTCGAGCCCGAATTCACCGCCACCACCCAGCGCTCGATGGTGCAGTCGAGCCTCGCGGAGCGCCGCAACCTGGCCGACACCCGGCTCGGCGTCGGCCAGACGCTCGCCAGCGGCGCCCTCGTCAACCTGAGCACCAGCCTCGACCGCGCCGGCTACACGCCCCTGCTCGGCACGCCCAATCCGGCCTACACCAGCGACCTCTCGCTGTCCGTGACCCAGCCCCTCCTCCGGGGCGCCGGCAGCGCGGTGAATCGGGCCGGGATTGAGCGCAGCAAGCTGGGCCTGAGCATCGCCCACCTCGGCTACAAGGGCAGCGTTCTCCAGGTCATCCGCGACACCGAGGCCGCCTATTACAATCTGGTCTTCACCCGCGGCCAGCTGGCCGTGAAGCAGCACAGCCTCCTGCTCGCCCAGCGGCTCTACGACGAGAACAAGGCCCGCCGCAGCACCGGCGTCGCCACGGACCTGGACGTCCTCACCGCCGAGGTGGGCGTGGCCACGGCCCGCAGCGGGGTCGTCACGGCCGAGCAGGAGATGCACAACAGCGAGGACGCGTTGCTCGCCCTGACCGGCCACGTCGAGTTCAACACCCGGATCGGCGCCGTGCAGCTGCCGGCGCCCCCGGCGAGCCCCGCCTCGTTTGCGCGCTCCTACCAGCTGGCCCGGGAGAGCCAGCCCGGCCTCAAGGCCACCGAGGCCGCGATCAAGCAGTTCGAGCTCGACGCCGCCACGGCCAAGAACAGCGCCCTGCCGACGCTCAACCTGGGCGGCGCCGTCGGCTACAACGGCACCGACCGCTCCTACGGCAGCGCCCTGGACCAGGCCACGTCCGGCGAGGCGCGCAACTGGCAGCTCGACCTTTCCCTCAGCATCCCGTGGGGCCTGCACGGCGACCGCGCCCGCTACCGGGGCGCCCTCGCCGGCCTCCGCCAGGAGCAGGCCAGCCTGCAGCAGATCGACCAGACCCTCGTGGTGAACGTCCGGACCGCGGTCCGCGCCGTCGAGACCAGCGAGCAGCGCGTCGGCATCTTCACTCAGGCCACCGAGCTCGCGGTCAAGCAGTACGAGCTCCAGCTCGCCCGGTTCAAGGCCGGCCTCGCCACCAGCCGGCAGGTCCTCGAGACCCAGGACGACCTGGAATCCGCCCGCGTCAACGAGCTCCAGGCCCGCGTCAGCTTTCACACCGCGCTCTCCTATCTGCACGCGCTGGATGGCAGCTCGCTCGAGCGCTACCACGTCGCGCTGGCCGAGTAGGTGGCGCCGGACCCGGCGCCCCGCATGAGGACCCCTCCCGCGATCCGCTCCGCCCTCTGGGTCTGGCTGATCGCCGCGCTGCTGGCCGGCCGGCTCCAGTTGCTCCCGCGCGTCCCGCCGGCCGCCGTGGCCGGTCTGCTGGGCGGCCTGGTCGCCCTGCTCTTCCTCGCCTACCGGGCCTGGCCCGCTGTCCGCACCTGGGCCGACGGGCTCGAGCTGCGCCTGCTCGTGGCGCTGCACGCCACCCGCCTCGTCGGGATCTATTTCATCCACCTCCACCAGCAGGGGACGCTGCCCCAGGCCTTCGCCCTGACCGGCGGCGTCCGGGCCGTCGTCGTGGCCGTCCTCGCCCTGGCCGTCGCCCTCGCCCCGCTCGCCCCGGCCACGCGCCTGCGGGCCATCGCCATCTGGAACGTCGTCGGGCTGATGGATCTGCTGCTGGTCGTGATCACCGCCCTCCGCCTCGGCCCGGCCGACCCGCTGACCCTGCGCCCGCTGGCGGCGCTGCCGCTGAGCCTGCTGCCGACCCTCCTCGTGCCCCTGCTGCTCGCGACCCATCTCCTGATTTTCGCGCGGCTGCAGCGGACCGTCCCGCCCGCGCCTGCGGCGCGGTGACGGCTCGCCCGCGGCTCACTCGCCGAACAGGCCCGCCACTGTCAGGTCCCCGGCCGGGAGCACCCGGTGCGCCGGCAGCTGGGTGCGGAACCAGGTGCGCTGCTTCTTGACCAGCGCCCGCGTGTTCTGGGCGATTTCCGCCGCCAGGGCGGCGTCGGACCAGTGGCCCTCGAGGGCGGCGATCACCTCCCGGTAGCCGATCGCCCGCGAGGCGCTCGGGTTGGACTGCAGTCCGGCGGGCAGCAGCCCGCGCACCTCGGCCACGAGCCCGGCGCGCAGCATGTCCGCCACGCGCCGTTCGATCCGCGCGTTCAAGTCCTCCGGCGCCCGGTCCAGGCGGGTCAGGTCAACCCGCCAGTCCGCAAACGGGCCCGGCTGGCGGGCAAAGTCGGCCGCCAGCGCCGCCAGGGTCCGGCCCGAGGCCAGGCAGCGCTCCAGCGCCCGGCTCACGCGCCGCGGGTTCGCCACGTCCAGCGGGCCCAGGCCGGCGGGGTTGAGCGCGCGCAGCCGCGCCACCGCCGCGGCCGGCTCCAGCCCGGCCACCTCCGCCCGCAGTTCCGCCGGCACCGCCACCGCGTCCGCCACCGGCGCAAAGAAGCTCCGCAGGTAAAATCCGCTGCCCCCCACCACCAGCACCTCCCGCCCCCGCGCCTGGATCTCCGCCACCGCCGCCCGCGCGGCGGCCACAAAATACGTCACATCCATCCGCTCCGTCAGGTCCAGCCGGTCGATCAGGTGGTGCGGCACGCGGGCCCGCTCCGCGGCGGTCGGCTTGGCCGTGCCAAGGTCCAGCCCGCGGTAAAACAGCAGCGGGTCGCAGGAGACGATCTCCGCGCCGCGGGCCTCCGCCCAGCGCAGCGCCCACTCGGTCTTGCCGGTGGCCGTGCAGCCGGTGAGCACGCGGAGGGGGGGCTTCATCCTCCCCATCAAGACACCTTTGCCGTCCTGCGCGAGGCGAAGAATCGGCCGGCGGTCAGAGTCCGTAGAACGCCACCGCCCGGTTGCGGCCGCGCGACTTGGCCGCGTACAGCGCCTTGTCGGCGGCCGCCACCAGGTCGGGGCCGGTCACGGCATCGTCCGGCAGGGCCGCCGCGCCGGCACTGACCGTGACCCGCAGTTCCGGCCCGCCCTCGATCGAGATCGGCGCGCTCTCGACCGCCGCGCAGGCCCGCTGGGCGGCCTGCAGCGCCACCGTCCGGTCCGCCTGCATGATGATCAGCGCGAATTCCTCGCCGCCAAAGCGGGCCGCCCGGTCCACGTCGCGCAGCCCGCGCGTCATCCGGCAGGCCACCTCCTGGAGGACCAGGTCGCCCACCGGGTGCCCGTAGGTGTCGTTGACCCGCTTGAAATGATCGATGTCCACCAGCACCAGCGCGAACGGGTGGCCGAAGCGCCGCGAGCGCTCCTTTTCCTCGGCGAGGATGCGGTCGAACTCCCGGCGGTTCAGCAGGCTCGTGAGCTGGTCGTGGGTCGCCAGCTTGCGCAGGGCCTGCAGGGTGTCGCTCAGCTTCAGGGCGTAGCGGAGCGAGCGCTCGAGCGTGCGGGACGAGATCTCGCTCTTCACCAGATAGTCGAGCGCGCCCGCGTGCATCGCCTCGATGTCCACGAGTTCGGACGATTCCGCGGTCAGGAACACGATCGGCATGCGCACGCCGTTCGCCATGGCCGTGCGGATCAGCTCCAGCCCGTTGCGCGGACCCAGCTGGTAGTCGAGCAGGCAGGCCGCGTGCTGCCCCTCGAGCAGCTTCGCCAGGCCCTCCTCGTAGGTGGCGGCCCATTCGAGCTCGAAGAGTTCGCCGCGGAAGTTCTTGAACAGCCCCTGGACCAGCCGGAACTGGATCCGGTCGTCGTCGATCATGAGGATCCGGCGCTTCATGGGGCAGCGGCGGCCGGCGGGGCGGCGATCAGCTCGGCCAGCCCCGCGGCCACGGCGGTGGTGGCGGTGAAGCCCAGCTCGGCCGTGGCCCGCGCCGGGGAGCCGAGCGAATGCACGATGTCCCCCGTCCGCGCCGGAGCCAGCCGGGGGGCCGGGACGCCCGGATAGTGCCGGGCAAAAATGTCCGCCAGGTCGAGCAGCGAGGTCGCCCGCCCCGTGCAGATGTTGGCCGCGCCGGAGACGAGCCCGGGCAGCGTCGCCGCCCGGACGTTGGCGCGGGCCACGTCGCGCACCGCGATGAAGTCGCGCGTCTGCCGGCCATCGCCGTAAATCGTCACGGCCTGCCGCTCCTGGTAGCGCCGGCCGAAGATCGAGATCACGCCCGAGTAGGGCGACGACGGGTCCTGCCGGGGGCCGAAGACGTTGAAGTAGCGATGGCAGCGGACGGTGAAGCCGTAGCAGGCCCCGTGGCCGAGCAGCAGGGCCTCCGAGGCCAGTTTCGCCGCGCCGTAGGGGCTGAGCGGGGCCTTCTCGGCCGTCTCCTGGATCGGCAACTCGGCCGTGTCCCCGTAAATCGCCGCCGACGAGGCGAAGACCACCCGGCCGACGCCGGCGGCGCGCGCGGCCTCGGCCACCAGGTGGGTCGCCTGCAGATTGAGGGAGAAGTTCAGCTCCGGATTGGCGATGCTTTCCGGCACGCTGACCAGCGCCGCCAGATGGATGATCGCGGCGGGGCGCTCGGCGGCCACCAGCGCGGCCAGCACGCCCGGCGCGGCCACATCCAGCGGGTGCAGCGCAAACGCCGGCTGGCGCAGGGCCGCGGCGAGGTTTTCGCGCCGGCCCGTGCGGAAATTGTCGACCCCGACCACCGCATGGCCCTCCGCCAGCAGCAAGTCCACGGTATGGCTGCCGATAAAGCCGGCGGCACCGGTGACGAGGATCTTGGCCATGGGGGACAGTAGGCGGGCGCGGCGCGGCGGGGCAAGCTAGCAGGTGCCCGGCGACTCCGCCGGGGCTAGGTCCGCCGGGTGCCGGCGGCCAGGTCGGCCGTCACCGTGGCGAGCCGCTCGAGGATGCGGGCGGGGGCCCCGAGGTGGTCCCGGATGCAGTTGACGAGGGCGCTGCCGACCACGACCCCGTCGGCGTGCGCGGCGACCTGCGCCACCTGGGCGCGGGTCGAAATCCCAAACCCCACCGCCACCGGCAGCGCCGTGTGGGCCCGGATGCGGGCCACGGCCTCGGGGATGTTGGCGGCCGCGTCCGCGCGCACGCCCGTCACCCCCTCGCGCGACACGTAATAGATGAACCCGGTCGCCGCCGCGGCGATCCGGGCGATGCGGGCCTCCGGGGTGGTCGGGGCGACGATGAACACCGAGTCGAGCCCGTGCCGGCGGCAGGCCTGCGTGACCTCGCCCGCCTCCTCCGGCGGGAGGTCGAGCGTGAGCAGGCCGTCCAGCCCGGCCTGCTGGGCGTCCCGGACGGAGGCGTCCACCCCGTTCGCGAACACCAGATTGTAGTAGGTGTAGAACACGAGGGGCGCCGCGGGAAACTCCGCGCGGATCCGGCGCACCAGTTCCAGGACCCGGGCGGTGGTCATGCCCGCCTCCAGCGCCCGCTGGGCCGCGAGCTGGTTGGTCGGGCCGTCGGCCAGCGGGTCGGAAAACGGCACGCCGAGCTCGAGGATGTCGACGCCGCTCCGGAGCAGGGTGCGGCAGACCGCGAGGGAGGTGTCGAAGTCGGGGTCGCCGGCGCAGACATAGCCGACAAACGCGGCGCGCTGCTGGGCGCGGGTGCGGGCGAAGGTGGCGGCGAGGCGGGACATGCGAGCGGGCAACTCAAGGCCAAACCCGCCGCGGTGCAACGGCCGTTTTTGCGGCCCTAGGCCAGCTCGAAATCCACCAGCACCGGCCGGTGGTCCGAGGCAAACGCCCGGACCACCTCGCTGCGCACGCGGAGGCAGGGCGGGGGCAGGAAGACGAAGTCCAGCAGGCGCTGGGGCAGCGGCGAGGGGAAGGTGCGGCCGGTCACCGGGTGCAGGACGTAGTCGTGGTAGTCCGAGAGGTGGCTGAGCAGCGCGGCGGTGGCATCGGGGCTGGTGCCGGGATTGTTGAAGTCGCCGCAGATCAGCGGCGGCACGTGCCAGTGCGCGCGGCGCGCGCGCTGCTGCTCCCGCAGCCAGGCCAGCAGGCGGCCGAGCTGCCGGATGCGGCGCTCGCGCGAGCTGAAATGGAGGTGGAGGTTCACGACCGGCACCCGCCGGCCCGCAAGGTCGAACTCGGCAAAGAGGAAGCCCTTTTCGCCCACGCGGCGCTGGCCGAAGGGGATGGTCTCGGTCGCCAGGATCGGATGGCGCGAGAGGAACGCGTTGCCGTAGCTCAGGTTCAGCAGGCCCTTCCGGCGGTTGTTGATCCCGAACACCGCGTGGGGGAAGCCCGCGTGCAGCCGCAGGTACTCGAGGTGGTCGAAATTCCCCGCCCACCGCGAGCGCTCGTCGATCTCCTGCAGCGCGACGATGTCCGGGTGGAGCGCCTCCAGCAGCCGCGCGATCTTGCGCAGGTTCAGCCGCAGCTTGCGCGCCGAGGTCAGCCCCTGGATCGGGTTCAGCCCCCGGCCATGGGCGATGTTGAACGTAAGGAGACGCACGCGCTGCATGGGACAGCGTGAGCGTGCGGCCCCCGCGCCCGCGGGGCAACGGCAAAGGCGCTCACCGCCCGCTCACCCCTTCGCGAGCTGGGCGGCGCAGCACTTGTACTCGGCGGTGGCGGTGACGGGGTCGAAGACGTCGTTGGTGACGCTGTTGGTCGGCTCCTCGGTGAAGTGGAACGGCATCCAGATGAAGTCGGGCCGGACGCGCTCGCCCACCACCGCCCGCCCGGTGACCTGGCCCCGCCGCGTGCGGACCACCACGGTCTCGTCGCTGTGGATGCCGTAGTGCTCGGCCGTCTCGGCGTGGATCTCGACGAAATTGCCCGGGTCCTTCTGGTGGATGACCGCGGCCTTCCGCGTCATGCTGCCGCAGTTGTAATTGTAGAGCGTGCGGCCGGTGGAGAGGATCAGCGGGTATTCGGCGCAGGGCTCCTCCTTCTGGGGCTGGAAGGTGATGGGGTGGAACTTGCCCTTGCCGCGGGTGAACCGGCCCTCGTGCAGGAACGGGGTGCCCGGATGCTCCGGCGTGGGGCACGGCCACTGCAGGCCCCGGTCGCCGATGCGCTGGTGGCTCATCCCGCCGAAGAGCGGCGTGAGCGCCACCATCTCGTCGAAGATCTGGGAGGTGTTGTCGTAGTGCATCGGGTAGCCCATGGCGGTGGACACCAGGCAGAGGATTTCCCAGTCCGGCTTGGCGGCGCCCGGCGGCGTGACGGCCTTGCGGATCAGCTGCATGCGGCGCTCGGAGGCGCTGAAGGTGCCGTCCTTTTCCGCCCAGCACGCGCTCGGCAGGACGACGTGGGCCAGCTTGGCGGTTTCGGACAGGAAGATCTCCTGGCAGACGAGGAGCTCGAGGCGGCCCAGCTCGGCCATGACCTTGGTCTGGTTCGGCTCGGTGGCGACGAGGTCCTCCCCGACGACGTAGAGGGCCTTGAGCTCGCCGCGGCCGGCGGCGGCGATGAAGAGCGGCACCTTGCCGCCGCGGTTCTGCGGGAGCGGCACGCCCCAGGCCTGCTCGAACTTGAGCCGGACGGCCGGGTCGGACCAGTCCTGGTAGCCGGGCAGCTTGTTGGCCATCGCGCCCATGTCGCAGGCGCCCTGGACGTTGTTCTGGCCGCGCAGCGGGTTGACGCCGCTGGCCCACTTGCCGATCTGGCCGCAGAGCATGGCCAGGTTGGCGATGTTCTTGACGTTGTCCGTGCCGCAGGAGTGCTCGGTGATGCCGAGGGTGTAGAAGATCGCGCTGGGCTTGCCCTGGGCGTAGAGCCGCGCGGCCGCGCGGATCAGGTCGGCCTCGACGCCGCAGTACTCGGCCGCCGCCTCGATGCTGACCGCGGCCAGGTTCCGCTCAAATTCCGCGAACCCCTCGCAGCGGCTCTCGATGAACGCCCGGTCCGCCAGCCCCTCGTCGAGGATGCAGCGCAGCAGCGCGTTGATCAGCATGTTGTCGCTGCCGGGCCGGTGCTGAATGTGGATGTGCGCGCGCTGGGCCAGCCAGGTCTTGCGCGGGTCGCACACGATCAGCTTCGCGCCGCGGCGCAGGGCGCGCTTCATCTCCAGGCCGATGATCGGGTGCGCGTCCGTGGGGTTCGCGCCGATCAGGAACATCACGTCGCAGTCCTTGATCTCGGTGACGCTGTTGGTCATCGCCCCGCTGCCAAAGGCCGCCGCCAGGCCGGCCACGGTCGGGGCGTGGCAGCTGGTCGCGCAGTTGTCCACGTTGTTGGTCGCCCCCGCGGTGCGCGCGAGCTTCTGCACCAGGTAGTTTTCCTCGTTGGGGCAGCGGGCGGAGGAGACGAAGGCGAGGGCCTCGGGCCCGTGCTGGTCGCGGATCTCGCGGAGCCGGCGGCCGACGAAGCCGATGGCCTCCTCCCAGGTCGCCGTCCGGAAGCCGTCCGCGGTGCGGAGCAGGGGCTGGGTGAGGCGCTCGGGCGAGCTGACGAAATCGAGCCCGAAGTGGCCCTTGACGCAGAGGTTGCCGCCGTTGATCGGCGCCTCGGGGGTGGCGGTGGCGCGCACGATGCGGTTCCGGCGCGGGTCGACCAGCAGGTCCATCTGGCAGCCGACGCCGCAGTAGGGGCAGATGGTCTTGACCCGGGTCAGGTCGCTCTCGCGCCCCTGGCCCACGGCCTGGCGGTCGAGCATGGCGCCGACCGGGCAGACGCGGATGCAGCCGCCGCACGCCTCGCAGGCGGTGAGGTGCAGGTCCTCGCCAAAGGGCGTCCCGACCTCCAGCTGGTGGGCGCGGCCGGTGAAGGTCAGCGCCTCGGCCATCTGCACGGTCTCGCAGTACTTCACGCACAGGCCGCACTTGATGCACTTGTCGGCGTCAAAGCGGATCCCGCGGTTGTGGGTGGCGAAGTTCGGCTTGGCGGCCTTGGGCACGTACGCGCCGAACCGGTTTTGGTCCGCGCCGTAGCGATAGGCATAGTCCTGCAGCCGGCACGCGCCGGACTTGTCGCAGCCCATGCAGGTGGAACAGTGGTCGGAGAGGAGCAGCTCCAGGGCGTGCTTGCGGCGGAGCGCGAGCTCGGGGTCCTCGGTGGTCACCTTCATCCCGGCGGCGACCGTCTGGGCGCAGGCGGTGATGATGCCGCGCATGCCCTCCACCTTGACCCCGCACAGCCGGCAGCTCCCGATCGCCTCGACCCGCGGGTCGTAGCACAGGTGGGGCACGTCGATGCCGGCCGCCCGGGCGGCGTTGAGCAGGCTGGTGCCCGGCGCCGCGGTGACCGCCTGGCCGTTGATCGTGAGGGAGACGGGGTTCATGGCATGGGGGAGCTAGGCCACCTGGACGGCACCGAACCGGCAGGCATCGAGACAGGCCCCGCAGCGGATGCAGCGGGTGTAATCCAGGACGTGGGGCTTTTTCGGGCCGCCGCTGATGGTCTGGACCGGGCAGGCCTTGGCACAGAGGGTGCAGCCCACGCAGGTCTCCGCGGCGATCGAGAAGGTCAGGAGCGCGCGGCAGGACTTGGCCGGGCATTTTTTGTCGCGAACGTGCGCCTCGTACTCGTCCCGGTAGTAGCGCATCGTCGTCAG
>CAIKTR010000129.1 GCA_903830425.1 uncultured Opitutia bacterium | reverse complement strand
GGCGGCGGCGGCGCGCAGGCGCAGGCTGTCCTCGCCGCTCAGGGTCGGCGCCGGGGCGGCGAAGCCGTGCAGCAGCGGGCTCTGGAACGGGTCCGCCGGGATCTGCGCCCGCACCTGCGCCGGCACGTCGCGCAGCGTGACCTGCGGGGGCGTGACCCCGCGCCGCAGGCCCTCCGTGAGCAGGGCGATGACCTGGTCCACCAGCCGGGGCAGCGCGCGCAGGCGGGCCAGCTCGTTTTCCAGCTGCGCCGCGGTCGCGGCCGGCATGGCGTCGAACACCTGGGCCGCCTCCTGCTGGACGCCGCTGAGCTGGGTCACCTGATAGAGTTCGGTCGGGAACCGCGCGCCCTCGACCCCCTCCTCCGTCTGGCGCCGGAACAGGTCGTAGCTGAGCTGGTCCGCCGCGCTCAGCTGGCTGCGCTCGATGGTCGCGAGCACGGGCAGCGCCCGGCCCACGCCGCGCCGCCGCTCGGCAATGGCCGCCGGCGACAGGTCGGTCCAGCTCGTCTCGTGGCCCGGGGCGCCGACATACGTCGCGAACTCGGGGGAGCAGGCCAGGGTGTACTCCCAGTCGAGCGCGAAGAGCGCGTGCAGCCGCGCGGTCGCCGGGGCCCGGCCCGCGCCGTCCGCGATCGCCTGGTAGCGCGCGGCAAACTCATCGGCCCGGGCCGACCCCAGCCAGACGGCGCCCAGGCCCAGCGCCACCGTGACCCAACGCGAAAAGGTACGCATGGGGCGAGGTTTTGGGGCCGCCGCCGGCATGGCAAGCGCGCAGCGGAAACCGGCCGGCCCGCCGCGCGCCCCAGTTGCGCTCGCGCCGATTCTCCCCTTCATCGTCCGGGATCCTCCCCCTGCCATGAAGCTCCTCCACCTCCAGGTCGCGTGCGCCGAGAACCGCGTCATCGGGCGCGGCGGCCGGCTGCCCTGGAGCATCCCGGAGGACTTCCAGTTTTTCCAGGCCCAGACCGCCGGCCAGACCGTCGTGCTGGGCCGGGTGTGTTTTGACACCTGGCCGCGCGCCACGTGCGACGGCCGCCAGCCGGTGGTCGTGACCTCGCGGCCCCTCGCGCCCCGCCCCCGCCGCGCGGACGGCCCGGCGGAGTCGACCCCGCTGACCGCCGGCAGCCTCGCGGCCGCGCTGGCGATCGCGGAGGGGCGGCCCGGGGAGATCCACCTCTGCGGCGGCGAGCGGATCTACGCCGAGGCGCTCGCGCTCGACCGCCCGCTGCGGCTGCACCTGACGCTCGTGCACGCCACCGTGCCCGGCGACACCTGGTTCCCCGAGTGGCGCCACCTGGCCTGGCGGGAGCTGGACCGCCGCGCCAGCGCCGACGCGAACCACCGCTACACCTTTTTCACCCTGGAACGGCCGTGAACGGGCGCGCGCCGCTCAGCCCGGCGACGGCTGCCGGGCGGCGTGCGCCCGCGCCACCGCGACGTATTTCTCCGCCCCGGGCCGCAGCCCGGCGATCTCCTCCGGCCGCAGCGGGCGGATGACCTTGGCGGGCGAGCCGTAGACCATCGAGCCCGGGGGACACGCGAACTGCTGGGGCACGAGGGAGTTCGCCCCCACGATGCTCTGCGACCCGATCCGCGCGCCGTCGAGGATCGTCGCCCCCATCCCGATCAGGCACTCGTCGCCGATGGTGCAGGCGTGGATGAGGGCGGCGTGGCCGACCGTGCACCACCGGCCGACGTAGGCGCCGTAGTCGTCCGACAGGTGGAGGATGGCGTGGTCCTGGATGTTCGTCCCCTCGCCCACCCGGATCTCGTGGATGTCGCCCCGCAGCACGGCGCCGTAGAACACGCTGGTCAGCGGCCCGAGGACGACGTCGCCGTGGATGGTGGCGTTCGCCGCGAGGAACACCGCTCCGGCGGTGTCGGGCGTCCGGGTCAGGTGGCGGGCGAGGCGCTCGGCGAGGGTCATGACTTGGTTCTCGCCCGTCCCGGCGGATTCGGCAAGCTCGCGGGTCATTTCCCGATGGAACAGCTCACCCACATCTTCCGCGGCGCGCTGGGCTACGCCGCCTTTATCGGCCTCGCCGTCCTCTTCAGCTCGAATCGCCGCGCGATCCCCTGGCGCCTGGTGGCCGGCGGCACCCTGCTCCAGATCGCGGTCGGCCTCCTCGTGCTGCAGGTGGAGCTGGTCCGCGCGGGGGTGGACGCGGTGGGCAACTTCTTCGTGCGGATCCTCGACTTCAACACCGCCGGCGCGGAGTTCCTCTTCGGCAGCCTGATCACGAACAAGCAGGCCTTCGGCTATCTTTTCGCCTTCAACGTCCTGCCCACGATCATCTTCTTCTCCGCCTTCACCTCGCTGCTCTTCTACCTCGGGATCCTGCAGCGCGTGGTCTACGCCTTCGCGTGGGTGCTGACCAAGACCATGAACCTCTCCGGCGCGGAGAGCCTCAGCGCCTCGGCGAACATCTTCCTCGGCCAGACGGAGGCGCCGCTGCTGATCAAGCCCTACCTCGCCACCATGACGCGCTCCGAGCTCATGGCGGTGATGGTCGGCGGCTTCGCCACCATCGCCGGCGCGGTCATGGTCGCCTACATCGGGATGCTCGGCGGCGACGATCCCGCCGGGCGGCTGCTCTTTGCCAAGCACCTGATCACCGCCTCGGTGATGTCCGCGCCGGCGGCGCTGCTCACCGCCAAGATTCTCCTGCCCCAGACCGAGGAGGTGAACCGCCACCTCGACATCGCGCGCGACAAGATCGGCGCCAACGCGCTCGAGGCCGTCGCCAACGGCACCTCGGACGGGCTGAAGCTCGCGGTCAACGTCGGCGCGATGCTGCTGGTGTTCACCGCGATGATCGCCTTCGCGAACTGGATCCTCACCGCCGGGATCGGCAGCTGGACCGGGCTCAACCACGCGATGGCCGTCGCCACCGGCGGGCGCTACCCCGAGCTCACCCTGCAGGCCCTGATGGGGATCCTCTGCGCCCCGCTCGCCTGGCTCATGGGCGTGGACTCCGGTCACCTCCTCGCCGCGGGCCAGGTCATCGGCGAGAAGACCATCCTCAACGAATTCTACGCCTACGGCACCCTCGCCAAGATGAAGGCCACGGGCGTGCTGCCCGACGTCCGCGCCCAGATCATCCTGACCTACGCGCTCTGCGGCTTCTCCAACATCGCGTCGATCGGCATCCAGATCGGCGGCATCGGCTCGCTCGCCCCCAACCAGCGCTCCACCCTCGCCCAGATCGGCGTGAAGGCCCTGCTCGGCGGCAGCATCGCCTGCTTCCTCACCGCCTGCGTGGCCGCGATGCTGACGTGACGCCGCGGGGGCCCGGCCCCCGCTGACGGCGGGGCAACCGCGGTCCCGGCCGGGTTATTTCTGGTACCAGGCGCCGTCCTCGCGCTGCAGCCAGACCCCGCTGGCGCTGCCGGCGGCGATCTGCCGGGCGCGGGCGTGGCCCACGGTCTCCGCGGTGGAGCCGGTCTGCTTCCCGATCGCGGCGTACACGGCCTCGCGGTCGCGGTTCTCCGCCGCCGCCACGTTGGCGGCATCGCTGCCGCCGCCGCGCAACTCGACCAAGCCGCGGAGGTTCTCGCCCACCGCCCCGCTCGCCTTGAGCCGGTCGAGGCTGGGCAGGCGCTGGGTGATGCGGGCCTTGATCGCGCCCAGGTCTTCGGCGCGCACCAGCGGCAGCGCGGCGCCCAGGGCGCAAAACAGGAGGATCAGTCGGAGCGTGGGAATTTTCATGGGGTCAGGGTTTGGCCGCCGGGGCGGTGAGTGTGGAGGATTTCTGGTCGAGGTCCCCGAAGAAGTCGTCGAGGGCCTTGTCCACCTTCACGTTCACGTCGACCGTGATGTGGATGGGCTTAACCTCGATCGGGTCGGTGGTGACATGCACACAGCCCGCCGTGGCGAACGCCAGGAGCAGGCCGGGGAGCAGGATACGGGCGTTCATCGGGGGCAGCATGGACCCTCCGACCGGCCAAAACAAACCTTGTTTCCGCGCGGCGCGGTTCCCCGCGCTATTTGGCCCCGCCCACCCGCAGCCGCGAGTCGAGCGCCTTGCGCACCAGGCTTTCCAGCGGGCCCGTGAAGTTGACGTCGAGCTCCAGCGGGGCGACCAGCTTCGGGTCCCGCGGGCGCCCCTCAATCCGCAGCCGCGCCCCGCGGCCGCGCGCATCGCCGTCCGGGTGGTAGGTCAGGCGCAGGACCTTGGCCTCCAGCGGAGTGAGACCCTGCTCGATCGCGGCGATCCCGGGGTACAGCTTGCGCACCTGCGCGGGGACGTAGCTCGTCAGCAGCCCGGGCGACGGCTGGAAGTAGATCGTGCCCACCGTGCCGGGCGGGAGCGTGAGCGCGCTGTCGCCGGCCGAGGCCGCGCCGTCCCGGAGCCGC
This sequence comes from uncultured Opitutia bacterium, assembly GCA_903830425.1. Taxonomy (GTDB): domain Bacteria; phylum Verrucomicrobiota; class Verrucomicrobiia; order Opitutales; family Opitutaceae; genus Opi-474. The sequence continues at coordinate 15,810 of CAIKTR010000129.1, read as the reverse complement.
AGGCCCAGGGTGCCCTCCACCCGGCCCTCGGCCGTCCGCACGTAGGTGTGCTCGGCATCCGCGAAGCGCAGCAGTTCGCCCAGCTCCACCTGCTGCAGGGTCAGGGTCAGGTCGCCCGACAGCCGGCCGCCCTGCCAGCGCCCGGCGCCGGCGACGCCCACGCTGCCCCGGGTGAGCTGCCCGTTGAGCCAGGGCTTGAGCTCCACCCGGCCCTCCGTCACGCGCCAGGTCCCCTCGCCCGCCGCATCCAGCTGCACCTCCACCCGCAGGTGCGTGCCGGGGGCGTCGGCCAGCAGGACGCCCGCGCGTTCGTTTTCCGCGCGGCTCTCCAGGGTGAGCGACCAGATCAGCTCCGGCGCCCCCGCCAGCTGCAGCGGGATGAAATGGCCCGAGAGCCGTCCGCTGATCGGCGGCAGCCGGAACTCGGCGGCCCCGGCGCCGGCCAGCAGCCCGGCCAGCGCCCAGCCCAGGGCGCAGCACCGCAGCCGGCGGCCGGGGGCCGGGGCCACGGGGGACCGTCGGAGGCGGAGCCAGGTCATGCGGGGTGGAGGCAACAGCACGGGGAGGCGGGCGCGGGACGCACCCGTCGCCCCGGCATGTCAGCCCGGGCCCGGCGAAGAATCGAGCCCGATTTCGGCGCGGGCCGCCCGTCCGCTCACGGGATCTGCACCGCCGGCAGCCGCCAGATCTGCTCGGCGTACTCGCGGATGGTGCGGTCGCTGGAGAACTTGCCCATGCGGGCGGTGTTGAGGATGGCGCTCCGCGCCCAGCTGGCGGTGTCGCGGTAGGCGGCGTCCACCCGCGCCTGCGCGTTGCTGTAGGCGCGGAAGTCGGCGAGCACCAGGTACGGGTCGCCGCCGTCCAGCAGGGTGTGGTGCATGAGCGAAAACGCCCCGCCGCTGCCCGGCGCGAAGTAGTCGCTGCCGATCCAGTCCACCACGGCGCGCAGTTCCTCGTCGGCGTGGTAGTAGTCCCACGGCCGGTAGCCGCTCGCCTGGAGCGCCTCGACCTGCCCGACGTTGAGGCCGAAGATGAAGATGTGGTCGTCGCCGACCTCCTCCTTGATCTCGACGTTGGCGCCGTCGAGGGTGCCGATGGTGAGGGCGCCGTTGAGCGCGAGCTTCATGTTGCCGGTGCCCGAGGCCTCCTTGCCGGCGGTGGAGATCTGCTCCGACAGGTCGGCGGCGGGGATGATCTTCTCCGCGAGGGAGACGCGGTAGTTCGGCAGGAAGGCGACCTTGAGTTTGCCGCCGATGCGGGGGTCGGAGTTGATCCGGGCGGCGACGGCGTTGATCGCGTGGATGATGTTTTTGGCCAGGTCGTAGCCCGGCGAGGCCTTGGCGGCGAAGACGAAGACCCGCGGGACGACGTCGAGGCCGGGGTTCTGCAGCAGGCGGCGGTAGAGCGCGAGGATGTGCAGCAGGTTCAGGTGCTGGCGCTTGTACTCGTGCAGGCGCTTGATCTGCACGTCGAAGAGGGCGTCGGGCGAAACCTCCAGGCCGCACTCGGCCTGGATGACGGCGGCGAAGTCCACCTTGTTGGCGCGCTTGATGGCCATGAACTCGCGCTGGAAGGCGGGCACGGCGGCGAAGGGCTCGAGCCCGCGCAGGAGGTCGAGGTCGCGCACCCAGTCCTCCCCGCCGAGCGTCTGCGTGATGAGGGCGGCGAGCCGCGGGTTGCTCTTCAGCAGCCAGCGGCGCGGGGTGATGCCGTTGGTCTTGTTCTGGAACCGGCCGGGGTAGAGCGCATCGAACTCCGGGAACAGGTGCTTCTTCAGGAGCTCGGTGTGCAGCGCGGCGACGCCGTTGACGGCGTGCGAGCCGGCGACCGCGAGGTTGGCCATGCGGACCAGCTTGTGGCCGTTCTCCTCGATCAGGGAGCAGGCGCGCTTCTTGTCGTTGTCGCCCGGCCACTTCGCCTCGACCGCCGCCAGCAGGCGCGTGTTGAGGTCGTAGATGATCTGGAGGTGCCGCGGCAGCACGCGCTCAAACAGGCCCACGCCCCACTTCTCCAGCGCCTCGGGCAGCAGCGTGTGGTTGGTGTAGCCGAAGGTCTTTGAGCTGATCGCCCAGGCCTCGTCCCACGACATGTTTTCCTCGTCCAGCAGGAGCCGCAGCAGCTCGACCACCGCGATGGCCGGATGGGTGTCGTTGAGCTGCACCACCACCTTGTCGGAGAAGTTGGCCCAGCTGTTGCCCGCCGTCCGGAAATGCCGGCGCACGATGTCGCGCAGCGAGCACGCCACGAAAAAATACTGCTGCGTCAGCCGCAGCTCCTTGCCGTTCTCGGTCTTGTCGTTCGGGTAGAGGACCTTGGAAACGGTCTCGCCGACCGCCTGCTCCTGGACCGCCTCGACGTAGCCCCCGCGGTTGAAGGCGGCGAGGTCGAAGTCCTCGGAGGACTTCGACGCCCAGAGCCGCAGGATGTTGACCGTGTTGGTCCCGTAGCCCGCCGTCGGGATGTCGTGCGGCACCCCGAACAGGGTCTGGGTGTCCACCCAGCGCGGGCGGTAGTTGCCGCGGTCGTCGAAGACGTTTTCCACGCGGCCGTAGAGGCGCACCTCCTGGGTGTATTCGGGGCGGACCACCTCCCAGGCGTCGCCAAACCGGATCCAGTTGTCGGGGTGCTCGACCTGCTGGCCGTCGGTGAAGGTCTGCTTGAACAGGCCGAACTCGTAGTAGATGCCGTAGCCGAGCGCCGGGTAGTCCAGCGTCGCGAGGGAATCGAGGAAGCAGGCCGCGAGGCGGCCGAGGCCCCCGTTGCCCAGGCCCATGTCGACCTCGGACTCGCGGATCGCATCGAAGTCCTGGCCGAGGGAGGTCAGCGCCGACCGGGCGGTCTCGAGCAGGCCGGTGGCCAGCAGGTTGTTGCCGAACAGCCGGCCCATGAGGTACTCGAGCGAGAAATAGTAGAGCCGGCGGACGTTCTGCGTGTTGTGCACGGTCTGGGTCGCGATCATCCGCACGTGGATGGTGTCGCGGACGGCCAGGGCGGTGGCGACCCACCAGTCCCGGGGGGTGGCGGAGCCCGCATGGCGGGCCAGCGTCGAGACCAGGTGCCGCTCGATCAGGGTGCGGAAGGCCACCTCCGGGGTGTCCGGGTGCGGCCGGCCGGCCGGGGCGGCCGCGGGGGCGGCCGGGGACTTCGATGCTTTCCTTTTCTGGGCGGCGGAGGGCATGGGAAAGAGGGGGAGAAACCAAGATTCATGCCAGCCGGCGAACTAGGCACGCCTATTTTTGGAAGCGCCGGGCGAGTTCACCATGGGGCAACTCTATATAAGTCGGCCGGCCGGCGGGATTCGTGAGGGGAGAATGCGTGGCGAAGAGCTGGCGGACCAGGCCCCGGATCTCCTCCTCGCCGGCGGTGACGGGCAGCCGCACCGCCTTGGCGGCGGCGAGCCGGGCCAGCTCGGTGCGGGCCAGGTCGGTGTTCCGGTCCGGCACCCGCCCCTCGCGGCACGCCCCCAGCACGTCGCGCAAAAACGGCTCCGCATCCGCCGGCTCCATCCACGCCGGCACCGCCTCCACCCGGAAGAAGTTGCGGCCGAACTCCCCGATTTCAAAGCCGTGCGCGTTCAGAAACGCCAGGCGGTCGAGCAGCAGCGCCGTCAGGATCGGGTCGAGCTCCATCGGCACCGGCAGCAGCAGCCGCTGGCTCGGCACCGCCCCCGCCCGGAACTGCTCCTGCAGCCGCTCAAACCAGACCCGCTCGTGCGCCGCGCGCCGGTCGAGCAGCACCAGGCCCGCGGCCGTCTCGAACAGCGCGTAGTTCCCATGCGCCAGGCCGACGAAACGCCAGCTGAGCGCCGGGGCCGGACGCGGGGCGTCGGAAGCCGGCGGCGCCGGCGGCGCGGGCGGTACCAGCGGCGCAGACGCCACGGGCGCCAGGTGGAGCGGGAGTCGCGGCACGCCGGCGGCCAACGCAGCCGGGGCGGACCCGGGGCGAACCGGTGCCGGCACCGCCGGGATGGAGGCGGGCTCCGGGGGCCGGGCGACAAAATCCGCGGGCGCCGGCGCCACGCCCGGCGCGGCGCCGGTCGCCAGCTCCCGCAGCCGCGCCAGCACGCTGCGGATCACAAACGCCCGCACCGCCGGCTCGCGGCGGAACCGGACCTCCCGCTTGGCCGGGTGCACGTTCACGTCCACCTCCGCGGGGTCGCATTCAAAAAACACAAAGGCGAGCGGGTAGCGCCCCTTGGGCAGCGACTCCTGGTAGCTCTCGATCAGCGCGTAGTTGAGCGTGCGGCTGTCCACCGGCCGCCGGTTCACGAACACGATCATCTCGTGCCGGGTCGCGCGGCCGGCGCCGGGCCGCCCGATCAGGCCGCTCAGGCCCAGGCCGGACTCGGCCGCCGCCAGCGGCACCAGCGCCTCGGCCGTCTGCCGCCCGAAGATCTCCGCCACCCGCTCGGCCAGCGTCGCACACTCCGGCGAGCGGAAAATCACCCGGCCGTCCTCGACCAGCGTGAACGCCGTCTGGGGGCAGGCCAGCGCGTAGAGCCGGACGCACTGCACGATGTGCGCCGCCTCGGTCGCGTCCGTCTTCAGGAACTTGCGCCGCGCCGGCACCGAGTTGAACAGCTGGGTGACCGCGATGCGCGTGCCCACCGGGCGGCCGCAGTCGCGGACGTGGACGAACTTGCCGCCGTTGACCAGGATCTCCGTGCCGGCGTCGCTGGCCGCCTCGCGGGTCTGCAGCTCGAAGCGGGACACGCTCGCGATCGACGGCAGGGCCTCGCCGCGGAAGCCGTAGCTGGCGAGGCGGTCCAGGTCGGCCGCCTCCGCGATCTTGCTCGTCGCATGGCGCTCGAGCGCCAGCAGGGCGTCGTCGCGGGACATGCCGGAGCCGTTGTCCTGGACCTGCATGAGGGAGCGGCCCCCGTGGCGGAACTCGACCTCGATGCGCGTGGCGCCGGCGTCGAGGGCGTTTTCGACCAGCTCCTTGACCACCGCGGCCGGGCGCTCGATGACCTCGCCCGCGGCGATCTGGTTGGCAACCCGGTCAGAGAGGATGCGGACGTGGGACATGGGGACCCCCCTAAAATCGCGGAAACGGGGCGGAACGGAAGCGCGGAATTGGCGCCGCGCCGGTCCGGGGCCGGCGGCGGCCGGGCCGGGCCTACTTGAGCAGTTTTTCCCAGCGGGTGAACTGCTTGGCCAGCTGCGCGGGGCCGGGCATGCCGGTCCCGGTGCGTTTCGCCAGGGCGCTCGTCAGGTCGAAGGATTCCACCCAGTCCGGGCCGAAGGCCGGGTGCAGCTGCTGCACCGCCTCGGTGGGGAGCTGGTTGAGCGGCACGGCGCGCTGCTCGGCGAGCCGCACGACGGCGCCCACCGCATGGTGCGCCTCGCGGAACGGCACGCCCCGGCGCACCAGGTAGTCGGCCACGTCGGTCGCCAGCAGCGCCGGATCGGCCACCGCGGCGGCGCAGCGCTCCCGGTTGAAGGTCAGGCCGCCCAGCACCCCCGCCAGCACGTCGGTGCTCAGCGCCGACTGGTCAAAGCTGTCGAACACCGGCGGCTTGTCCTCCTGCAGGTCGCGGTTGTAGGTCAGCGGCAGCCCCTTCACCAGCGTGAGCAGCGTGTGCAGGTTGCCCTGCAGCCGCGCCGACTTGCCGCGCAGCAGCTCGCACGCGTCGGGGTTCTTCTTCTGCGGCATCAGCGAGGAGCCGGTGCTGAACGCGTCGGAGAGCTCCACGAACTTGAACTCGGCGCTGCTCCAGAGGATCAGGTCCTCCGCGATGCGCGACAGGTGCACGCCCAGCAGGGCGCAGGCCGTCGCGAACTCGATGAAGCCGTCGCGGTCCGCCACGGTGTCCATCGAGTTCTGCGTGACCTGCGGGCGGCCCTTGGCATCGGTGAAGCCCAGCAGCGTCGCGGTCAGCTCGCGGTCGATCGGCAGCGTGGTGCCGGCGAGGGCGCCGGCGCCCAGCGGGCACCAGTTGGCGTGGTCCGCCACCTCGGCGAAGCGCGCCCGGTCCCGGTCCAGCATTTCCAGCCAGGCAAACAGGTGGTGCGCCAGATAGACCGGCTGCGCCCGCTGCAGATGGGTGTATCCCGGGATGAGGAGGTCGCGGTTCGCCGCGGCCGCCGCCAGCAGGACCCGCTCGGCGTTCGCGATCTTCTCGCGCAGGACGCCGCAGGCAAATTTGAACCACAGCCGCATGTCGGTCGCGATCTGGTCGTTGCGGCTCCGCGCGGTGTGCAGCTTGGCCGCCGCCGGCACCCGCTGCGTCAGCGCGTGCTCGATGTTCATGTGCACGTCCTCGAGCTGGGTGTTCCAGGTGAACGTGCCGGTCGCGATCTCGGCGAGGATGGCGTCGAGGCCGCCGTGGATGGCGGCGCACTCCTTGGCGGTGATCAGGCCGACCTCGGCGAGCATGGCCGAGTGCGCCTTGCTGCCGGCGATGTCAAACGGCGCCAGGCGGCGGTCGAACGAGACGGACTCGCTGAACTGCAGCATGAGGTCGGCGGGGACCGCGGTGAAGCGGCCGCCCCAGGTCGCTTGGGATGCTTTCGGCATGACCCGGAGAGCAGACGGCCCCGGTCTGCTCCGCGCAAGCGCGAAGCGGACCCGGCCCGGCCTTCCGCCCCGCCCCCTTGACCCGCCCCGGGACTCCGGCACAGTCCGGCCATGCTTCGCGGACTGCTCCTGCTCGGACTCGTTTTGACCGCCGGCCTGCCGCGCGGCCGGGCGGAGGAGGCCGGGCTGGCCCGCTACGCCCAGGTGGAGATCGCGCCGACCCGGACGTCGATCTACATCGGGAGCGTGAGCCTGACGATGCCGTCGTTCTCCCGCCAGGGCGGCGCCTACGTCTCGGCCTACGCGGCCAAGGTCTTCCCCTATTTCTTCTACAACGAGCAGGGCACCCTCTCGATCGAGGCCCCGGACGCCCTGCTGGCGCGGCTCGCCCGGGGCGAGACGGTGGAGTTCACCGGGCGGGCGGTGAGTGCCGGCGGCGAAGAGCGTCGCATCGCGGGCAAGGCGACCCCGCGGGATGCCGCCACCGGCAGCCTCAAGGTGCGGGTCTTCGTCTCCCGCCGGATCCAGCTGATCTTCAACACGACCTACCGGTTCCGCTAGCGGGCGCCGGTCCCGCCGGGGGGCACCAGCGGGTACTGCCCGTGGCGCCCGAACGCCTCGTACTGGCGCTGGGCCTGGGCCGCCGTGATCCCGACCGACTCGGGCTGCTGGTAGGCCTTGGCCATGAAGCCGCCGCCGTGGTTGCCCAGCTGCCAGATCTGCTGCCAGGCCTCCGCCTCGATCGCCTCCAGGCTGCCCGCCGTCATCGTCGTCTGGATGTCCACGCAGTTCCAGAAGCAGATCCGGCCCCCGTAGTTCCGCCCCAGCCAGTCGATGCCCATGAGCGTGGGCTGGTCCAGCTGCAGGACGTCGCAGCCGGCCGCGAGGAACATGTCGAGGTAGGAGCGGACCTGGCCGCAGCAGTGGTGGATGAAGTGCATCCCGTGCTCGTGCAGCTGGTCGATGGTGCGCTGGTAGCGCGGCAGGTACAGCTCGCGGAACATGGCCGGGCTGATGAACGGCTGCTCATTGGTGCCCATGTCGTCCCAGGTGATCACGCCGTCGACCCCGGCGGCGGCATAGTGGGCAATGATGCCCGCCCGCAGCTCGACGATCCGGTCGAACACATACGCCAGCTGCTCCGGCGCCTCCCGGTGGTCGAGGAACCAGTTCTCCATCCCGCGGAGGTCGATCGTCTGGAGCATGAGCGACGGCACGTGGCCGTAGACATATTTCCCGGCGGCGTGGGCCCGGGCCACCTCCGCCGGCAGCGTGGCGTAGCGCCAGGGGGCCGCGAGGTCCGGAAACCCATAGCGCTCGAGCTGCTCCCACCCGGCCCCGAGCGGAAAGCCCACCGCCTCGCCCAGCCCGGTGTTGATCGTCTGCCGGGTGTCACCCCATTCGGTGACCCACTCGGCGGCCCCCGGCTGGGGCGCGAATTTCGGATCGGGCGCATAACCGACGCAGGCAAAGTCCGTGTCGTCCCACACCCGCCCCTGGATCGGATCGGTCAGGAAATGCCGCCCGATCCGCGGCGGGTCGCGAAACTCGATGCAGCGCGCAATGATTTCCCGCGGGGTCATGCTGGTGGCGGGCCCGGCGTCTCAGGGACCGATCAGCTGGCGCACCTCGGCGAGGATCCTTTCCAGGGTGACGGTCTTCTGCAGGTACGAGGTCACCGTCTTGCTCAGCGTGTCGCGCACGACTTCCGGGTCGAAATGGATCCCGGTCAGCAGGATCACCGGAACGTCCGGCAGGATCGCCTTCAGGCTCTTGACCATGTCCAGGCCGTCCGAGTCCTCCAGCTGCAGGTCGGAAATGATCAGCTGGGGCGGGTCCGCCCGGACCACCCGCTGGGCCTCGTCGGCCGAGCACACGGCGGACACCCGATAATCGCAGCTGACGAGAAATTCCTTCAGCAGGTCGCAAATGGCCACCTCGTCGTCGACAATCAGTATGTGTTTTTTCATGCGGGAGATTCCTGGGGCAAGGGACTGGGAGGGGCGGGCGGGGTCGAGGGTGAGCGGCAGGGGGGTCGGGGCGGACGGCGGCGGACGGCGGTTTAGGCGGCCGGCGCCGGGGGGGCGGCCACGCGGAGGACGGTCACGCCGCCCACCACCTTGTCGCGGTCGCGGATGGGGAAGAGCGTGAGGTGCACGCGGGTGATCCCGCCCTGCCGGTTCGTCATGAGGGCGGGCTCGTTGCGCAGGTCGCGGCCTTCCTTCAGCGCCTGGAGCAGCCGGTCCCACCCGCGTCCGGCGGGGGCGTCGGCCGCCTCCTCCAACTGCACGAGGCGGGCGAGCGGGGTGTTGATCAGCTCCGGCGGCTGCCAGCCGGTCAGATGCATGACCGCGGGGTTGACCCGCGAAATGTTGAGGGCCTTGGTGCAGACAATCACCGGGTCCGTGAAGGAATTGATGATCAGCTGGTCGTAGCGCAGCTGGTGCTCCAGGGACTGGTTCACCCAGCGGCGCTCCAGGATCTCGCCCCGCAGGCTCTCATTGGCCGCGGCCAGCGCGGTGGTGCGCTCCAGCACCTTGGCCTCCAGTTCCCGGTTCTTGATCAGGGTCGCCTGCATGAGCAGGAACGACCGCGACAGGTGGCCGATCTCGTCGTCGCGGTCCGGGGAGGCGATGGGCGAGTCGAGCTTGCCGCGGGAAATGTCCAGCGAGACCTCCGCGAGCCGGTCCAGCGGACGCAGCGCCAGCCGCGTCGAGACCAGCACGATGACGAGGAAGAGCGACAGCGTGGCGGCGAGCGCCACCATCGTGATCCAGCGGAAGGCGCTCACCTGCCGGAGAAACTCCTTCTCCTCATACCCCACCACCACGCCCCAGCCCGCCAGCTGCACCGGCTTGTAGTTCTCGTGCACCCGCTGCCGCAGGCTGTGGGACAGGTAGGAAATCGAGCCCTGGCGGTTGGAGGCGGCCCGCTGGTAGATCTGGAAGAGCTCCGGGTTGTTCGTTTTCTGGGCCAGGCTCTCCATCGTCTCGGTCAGCACCAGCTTGGGGTCGGGATGCGTGATCAGCCGGCCGCTCCGCGAGAAGATGATCACGTAGCCCGAGTCGAAGAACTCGTTCTCCACCGTCAGCTGGCGCACCCAGTCGAGGGTGAGCGCGGCGGTCACCACCCCGGCCACGACCCGCTGGCCGCCCTGCTGGTGGTGGAAGGGCGCGGACGCCAGGAGGATTTTTGCGTTGGCCCCGCCGGCATCGAAGAACGGCTCGGTCCAGGACAGCCCGCCCCGCGCCACCGCGTCGGTGTACCAGTCCCGCGTCCAGTACTGGTAGTCCGCCCCGGCCAGGTCGCGGGCGACCAGATGGCTGCCCGACCGGTACAGCTGGTGGCTGAACCGCTCCGTCCCCGCCGCCAGCGCGCGGGATTCAAACGAGACGCCGAAGCCGGACAGCTTCGGATTGCTGGCCATGACATTGCGGATGACCCGGTCCACCTCCTCCGGGGTGAGGTTGCGGTTTTCCAGATCCTGGGAAACCAGCCGGACGGTGGTCTCCGCCGCGCGCAGCACGTCGCCCAGGCTCTCGACCACCGCAATCGTCGCCGTGGCCGCCTGCACCTCGGCCTGCTGCAGCACAATCTGCTCCGCGGCGCGCCGCATCAGTTCGGAGATGAGCGGGACCACGATGAATCCCAGCAGGAGGATCATTCCCGCGAGTCGGACTGGAAGCCGCCGGAAAAAGGGCACACTCATGGATATTAGAATTGGATCTTAAGGACAGTGGAATTGTTCGGATAGTCGGAGAGCGCGCACAGCTGGCGGGTGGGCGGATCGTAGATCAGCAGCCCCCGCTCGGTCGCGATCAGGATGTAGGCGTCGCGCTCCCCGTCGCCGGGCAGGCTGCCCCAGGCGCGGCGGCGCTGGCAGATGATCACCCCGATGGGGATGGCCAGGGCCAGTTCCCGCTCGCGCAGCGCCGCCAGGCTCGCCCCGACCTCGAGGAGGCGGGCGTAGGTCATGCCGTCGTACGGGCCTTGCCGGGCCAGGCGGACGTTGGCGCCGACGCTGCGGCAGGCCACCTCCAGCCAGGCCGCGAGGGAGGGCAGCGAGTCGCTGTGGAGCACGGCGTATTCCGCGTCCACCAGGTCCAGGTCCTCGTACCCGCGCACGCCGCTCTCATGCAGCCCGCGCAGGAAATAGAGCAGGCCGATCTTTTTGGTCGTGCCGAATTGGTCCTGCACCAGCACCGGCGCGGGAAACTCCGGGAATTGCAGGCCCGGCCGGGCCGCGGCCGCGCCCAGCGGCAGGCCGGCCAGCAGCAGGATGAGCAGGCGCGGCCTCATGGCTCAGAGGTAGACCGCCAGCAGCGAGTCGCGGTTCGGATAGTCCCGCAGCGCGCTGATCGTCCCGTTCTGCGGCTCCACCACAAACAGGCCCTCGTTGGTCCCCACGATCACCACGGAGTGGGAGATGCCCGCCGCAATGCCGGCGAAGGGCTGGTCGTTGAAGACAATGGCCCAGCCCACGGCAATGGACCCGCGCTTCTCCCCGCCCTTCTTGGCCAGGAGATCGGCAAAGGCCGTGAAGCACCGGGAGAACTTGTCACAGTCGAACTGCTCGTCGCTGAAATGGATTTTCAGGGGTTCGCGCAGGTGGGCGAACCAGTCGACATAGGCCACCAGCCAGTGGTAATCGAGGCGGACAAAGGCGGAGCGCACGTAGTTGATCTGCGGGGGGCGCGGGGTGGCCTGGCGGAACGCCGCGGTGACCTCCTCGATTTTCCACAGGTTCGGGGAGGCGACGGCAACCCAGGGCGGCGGCGCCGGCAGTTCGGTCATCGGCCGGCGGGCCAGCGCCGCCAGATCCGGCACGAGGTATTCGATTTCGGCGGCGGCCGCCGGGAACGGGGTTCCGAGTGCGAGGAGGAGCCCGCCGATCACCCCGCGCGCCCAACGCCGGGCCGGGCGCGCCGGCGGGGAACGCCGGCCCGCCGCCGCAGGGCGGACCGTTTCCACGGGGCGGTCGGGACATTGGTTCATCGTAGGCGGACGGGGTCGGGTGGCGGGAGGGTGAGCCGCGCGTCCCCGGCCGCCGGAGGCATGGCCGGGGGTTGCACTGGCTGCTCCGATAGGTGGCGACTCGCCTGCATGCGGTCAATACGCGTCGCCGGGCCGCCGGGCTGCGCCCGTCCCCTCCCCGCTTCCGCCCCATCTGCCTAACTCGGCTGAGCCCGAGAATTAACTTCTACGAGCCTGACCCCCTTGGTCGACCGGACAGTCGGTCCGCGGTGGCGTGAACGCCAAATCGCCGCCCAGCTTCTTCCACTGCAGGAACAGCGTGACACAGGCAACCAACGCCAGGGTCGTGCAGGTGCCGGAAAAAACGAAGATGTAGCTGTAATCTCGAATGGTCTCCAACAGCCACCCAAACAGCGGAGGACTGAGCACCATGGTGGTCAGCCCAATCGTGCTGTTCGCACTGAAGAACTGGCCGTATTTGTCCGCGGGAAACACCCGGGGAAGGATGCTCAGGTAGGCGACGAGAAAGAGGGCGATGGCGGCCTGGTTCAGGCACCACCACAGCAGCAGGCTGGCTGGGTCGTGGATAAACCAGAAGCAGCAGAAATAGCTGAGGCTCGTCAGCAACAGGCCCAAGATGCCAATGCGCAGCGGGTGAAAGCGATCCACCAGCGCCCCGGCGGCCAGGTAGACGACGACCTGGACGAGGAAGGTCCAGCTTTTCAGCTGACCGAACTCCTGCAGCGTCAATCCGAGCGTCGCGGCGTAACCCGGCTGTCCGGCCGAGGTCGCGAAAAACACCATATATCCCATCGGCACGAGCGAGCACCAGGTGAAGAAAGGCAGACAGTAGACGTTGAGGTAGAAGGGGTGGGTATAGCACTCCTTGCAGTAGGATTTGACCCCGCCCCATCGCCGGTTCGGCGCCCGCGGGGCGGGGGGCGGATAGTCCCCTTCCTTGACCCGCCAGACGATCAGGTAAAACGCGGCGGTGTAGAGCAGACCAATCAGGGCATAGACATGAAACGTGTGCGCTTCAACATAGCCCATCGCCCAACGGTTGAACACGAGGCTCCCGAGCCCGCCCACCGCCCGGTAGATGCCGGTAAATTTACCGATGACCTCCGAGGGGATGACGTCCACCACCATGGCCGCGTACACCTGCACGATATAAGTGTTGAAGACCTGAAACACCACGGTGCAGGCCAAGATCCATGCGATCGTGCAGCCGGCAGCCGAAAACTGCGCACCTCCCAGTTTGGCCAGCACCGACTGCAGCATCGCGCCTCCCGGCTTGGCCAACCCAAACAGCATCAGGCTCAGGACGGTAGGCGGCGTGCACCACAACAGGAAGGGCCGCCGGCGCCCCAGCCAAGTGCGCCGGCGATCGCTCTGCACGGCCGCAATCGGCGACATGATGAACATGGCGATCGACGCCAGGCTGCCATTGAAGCCGATCAGGACATCACTCGCGCCCTCCCACCGGAGCTGGAGCGGAATGATGCTGGGCAGCGACTCCAGGAGCTGAAAGAAAAAATCCCCCCACAGCATCCAGAAAATCACCTGCAACAAGCCCGACCGCGTGTAGGCGAGCGTGCCCACCCGAAATTTTCTCGCACCCGGCACCCCGGCGGGGGAAACGGGTCCGGATGGGGTCATAGGCGCGGAGGCCATTAAGCGCAGTAGGGGGATAAAATTTCCGGTAGCAACACTCCTGAACGCGGCCTGTGCGTTCCGCCCGCGACCCCAATCGCCAGACCGAAGGGGTCAGGCTCGTAGTTCTTAATTTTTCCCGCCTGACTCCTGACGCCCCCCCTGCACCCCTCGGATTTCAAATTTCCGCCTTCGTATTTCCGCCCAACGGGCGGCCTCGGCTTTCCGCCTTCCTATTTCCGCCCAACGGGCGGCCTCGATTTCTTCCTTCGTGCTTCTTCCTCGTGAGTCCCCATGATTAAATCCTACGAGCCTGACCCCTTCGGCTAACAACTCATGAAAGCTTGGACCCTGGCCGACCGGCCGCTGACCATTGTACTGCCCTACCGCAACGCCAAGCGGTTCACCGCCATCTGGGCGGCCGGAGAGAACGAGGTGGCGTTCCGGCGGCAGCCCAAGGCCGCCCACCGCTGCACGCTGGCCTTCACCGCGATGGAACTGCAGCGCTTCCTGTCGCGGAGCTGGCCGGACGCGACCATCCGTTTCCGTTCGCGTCCGCCCCGACGGGGCTATGCGCTGATTCTCGAGACGAAGGATCCGCGCTCGCGTTCCAGCGCCTTCCAGCTGATCCCGGATGGCGAGGAACGCTTGCGCATCCAGGGCGAAGGCCGCACGGGCACGCTCTTCGGCGCATATGCCCTGCTGAAGCTCCAAGGCTGGCGGTGGCATGCTCCCGGGCCCGCCGGCGAGATCGCGCCCAAACCGGGCGGCACACTGCAGGTCCCGGCGGCGCCGGTGACCGACCGCCCGGGATTCGACGCCGGGAATGGGTTCGACCTCGAATGTTATTCGCAGGAGTCCGTGGACCTGCTGATGTGGTCGGCGCGCAACGGCTTCGACGTTTGGGCCGGTCGGGCGGGAACCTTCGCGCTGGCCAACAAGCTCGGCATGACGATCAAAAATGGCGGCCATATTTTCGAGAGCATCCTGCATCCCGAGGCCATGCTGCCCAGCGGCGAGACCCTTTGGGACGCACACCCGGAGTGGTTCGGGCTGCCCGCCGAGGGCGGGAGAAAACGCGAACGCGCTCAAGCCACCCAGGCGTGCGCCTCGCAGCCCGCCCAGGTCGAATTCCTCGGCCAAGCGCTGCTCAAACGCCTGCGCGGCGACTGGTCCATCGCCGACCGGGTCGACATGTGGGGTTTCGATACCTGGGGCCAAACCTGCCAGTGCGCGGCCTGTCAAAAGCTCGGCAACACGAGCGACCAAATGCTCTACTTCGCCGCGCAGATGCGCGCGTTTCTGGACCGGGCGGAAGCGGCCAAAAAACTCGACCGCCATGTCACCCTGATCCTCTGCGCCTACGAGGGCACGGCCTCGCTGGCCGGACCGTCCCGGCCGGTGCCGGACAACCTCGCCGCCGATGGCACGCTGGTCACGTTTTATCCGATCAACCGCTGTTACCGGCACCCGCTGAACGATCCCGCCTGCGCCACCAATCTCCGCTACTGGCGCGCCCTCAACGCCTGGACCGCCGCGCGTCCGCCGCTGCGGATTGTCGCGGGCGAGTATTACAACGTCTCGAAATACGAGGACCTGCCACTGCTGTTTTCCGAGGTCATGCGGGTGGACTGGCCCGCTTTTGCCGCCGCCGGCGTGCGCGGCGCCACCTACATGCACCTGCCCTCCGTGCACTGGGGGGTACGCACGCTCACGCAAAATCTCTATGCCCGCCTAACGCGGCATCCCGAGGCGTCCGGCCTGGAGGAATGGACGGCCGAGTATTTTGAGGGATGGTATGGGCGCCACGGCGCGGTCATGCGGAAAGTGGCTGCGCTCACGGAAAGTGCCGGGCATTTTTGCGCCCAATGGCGGGCCTGGGGAGCCTGGAGCGTGCTGAGCAACATGCTCGCCTGGGATGGAACCCCCGCCGCCAAGCCGCTGACACTGCACGAACATTTTGCGGATGGCGCCGCCGCCGTGGCCGAAGGCCGGCGCGCCGCCGCGAGGTTGAGCGAGGCGCTGTCGCTGGTCAACGCCCTGCGCCGCAGCGAGACGCTGCTCACCGCGCAAGCCGCGCCGCCACCGGGCGGGGCCGTGAATCCCGGCGAGTTGCTCCGCTTGCAACACAGCCCGCTGGTTGGCCGCCGGCTGGCGGAGGATGCCCGGCTCCTCCGCTATGGCCTCGACGCGATGAGCCTCCTCACCGATTTGCTCGCCTACCATGAGGCGCTGCGGCTCGGACAGTCCGATGCCGCGGATGCCCTCTGGCCCGCGATCGAGGCCACGGCCGAATCCCTCGAGAACCAGATGATTCCGCTCAATGTCAAACACCCGGGCCCCGGCTTCCTTTGTCGGGACTGCTACGAACGCACCCAACTCTCGGCCACCATTTCACGCTGCCGGGCTTGGCGGTTGCGCGCAGGGCGAACCGGCTGAGTCACGAGTTCGCCTCCTGACCTGCCACGCTGGGGCAACTCCTGAGCCTCATCCCTACCGCTCCCACGGGTCCCGGCAGTCCCGATCCTGGTCACAGCCGCTGCCTCCCCATGGTGGAGCTGATGCGCCCAGTGGGTCTGCCGCCGGCCAGGTGCCGATGGAAGGGAGTGCCTTAGCGCTCAGGCACTTCCGTTGAAACGGGGTAGACAACCAGCGGTTCAGAGC
>CAIKTR010000128.1 GCA_903830425.1 uncultured Opitutia bacterium | reverse complement strand
TTCCGCATCTACTACGCGACCCAGACCGGGACGCGCCCGTTCCGGATCAAGCTGTTTTGCAACCGGGAGGAGAAGCTGACCGAGCAGTACCGGCGCTATCTGGAGGCGGGCTTGGTCAAGGAGTTCGACCTGGCGGGCTGCCCGGTGTATTTCGACCTGGTCGGCAAGGAGAAGCACGAGCCCGGCACCGCGTACAGCGGCAAGGCCGCCCGGGCCGAGGCCCACACCCCGAAATGGAAGGCGCGGGAAACGCCCGTCGGCGATGCCACCCATGAAACGCTCGAAGACTGAGTACCGCGGGGGCGAGGCGATCCAGCTCGCCACCCGCGCAATCGAACTCGTGCTGCCGACCGCGGTCGGCCCGCGCGTCACCTCGCTGCGCTCGCGCACGGGCCGCGCCGGCAACCTCCTGCTGGAATTTCCGGCCGACGAGTCGCGCTATCACGGCTATTACCTCCGCGGCGGCCACCGGCTGTGGCATTCGCCCGAGGACATCGTCCGCACCTACCAGCCCGATGACGAGCCGCTGGCGGTCAAGCTCCTGCCCCGCGGGGTCGCGCTGACGCAGCCGACCGAGTCGCGGACCGGCCTGCAAAAGGGGATCCGCGTCGAGCTGCTCGGCGAGCGGACGGTGAAGCTCACCCACACGCTGACCAACCGGGGCCTGTGGCCGGTGGAATGTGCGGCGTGGGCGCTGACGATGCTGCAGCCGGGCGGCTACGGGGTGCTGCCGCTGCCGCCGAAGGGCGACCACGCCCGCGGCGATCTGCTGCCCACCTACGCGCTGGTGCCGTGGACGTTCACGGACCTGTCGCTGCCGGTCTGGCAGGCGCGCCGGGACTTCATCGGAATCGACGTGGCGCGCGCGCCGTCGGCCCAGAAGCTGGGCCTCACCCACTATCCGGGATGGTCCGCCTACTGGCGGGCCGGCACGACCTTCGTGAAATACGCGGCCCCGATCGCCGGCGCGCGTTATCCCGACCTCGGCTGCTGCTTTGAGGTGTTCACCAACGGCGCGGTGATCGAGCTGGAAACCCTCGGGCCGCTCGCGCCGCTGGCCCCGGGGCAGACCTCGCGGCACGTGGAATACTGGGGCGTGCTGGACGGCCTGCCGAAGCCGGACACGGACGCGCGGTTCGCCCAGTCGCTGGCGCCGGCCGTGCGCGCCTGGCAAGCGCAGCTGCCGTGAGCCCGCTCCGACTGGTTTTCCTCGGCTCGGACGCCATCGCGCTGCCGTTGCTCGACTGGCTGGCCGGGGAGGGGAGCAGCCTCGCGCAGGTGGCGGCAGTCTTTACCCAGCCGGACCGCCCCGCCGGACGCGGGCAGAAGGTCGCGCCCAACGCGATCAAGCGCTGGGCCCTTGCCCGCGGCCTGCCGGTGCACCAGCCGGAAACGCTCACGGCGGAAACCCGCGCCGCACTCGCCGCGTGCGCCGCCGACGTGGCGCTGGTCATGGCCTACGGCCGCATCCTCGACGACGCGTTCATCGCCACGCCCCGCCTCGGCAC
>CAIKTR010000127.1 GCA_903830425.1 uncultured Opitutia bacterium | reverse complement strand
CAGCGTTCGCGACCCTACCTCTTCTCCAACACGCTGGCGCCGGTCATCGCTGCCGCGTCAATCACCACGCTCGACCTGATCACGCGCACCACCGCACTGCGGGACAAGCTCGAGGCCAGCACGAAGTATTTCCGCGCGGGCCTGACCAAGGCCGGGCTGACCATTCGCCCCGGCACCCATCCGATCGTCCCGGTGATGCTCGGCGACGCCGCCCTCTCGCAGAAGTTTGCCGCGCGCATGCTCGAGAAGGGGGTCTATGTGATCGGATTTTTCTATCCGGTGGTGCCGCAGGGCGCCGCCCGCATCCGGACCCAGGTCAGCGCCGCGCACAGCCAAGCGGACCTCGATTTCGCCCTCAACGCCTTCGCCGAGGTGAAGCAGGAACTCGGCCTTTGACCATGCCCGCCAAACTGTCCGCCCCACTCTGCCGCAGGCTCGAGTCCGCCGCCCGCCGCGCCGCCCAGGCGTCCTATTCGCCCTATTCCCAGTTTCGCGTCGGCGCCGCCGTGCTGTGCGGCTCGGGCAAGGTCTACACGGGCACGAACGTCGAGAATGCCTCGTACGGCCTCTGCAACTGCGCCGAGCGCACCGCCATCTTCACCGCCGCCGCCGCCGGCGAGCGGGTGATCCGCGCCGTGGCCGTCTACACGCCGACGCCCGCCCCCACCTCGCCCTGCGGCGCGTGCCGGCAGGTGATCAACGAATTCGGCCCCACCGCGCTGATCATCAGCGTCTGCGACCAGGCCGGCCGGCTCGAGACCACGCTCGACCGCCTGCTGCCGGACGCATTCGGCCCCGGCGCCCTGCGGCGCCGGCGGCGGGCCTGACCCCGGCCGCGCGACTCAGCTGGCAGTGAAAAAGTCCCGGACCACGGCCGTGACGTGGTCGCGCGGAACCTCGTGCTCGGCCCGGTCGTTCAGGTCGCGGATCTTCACCGTGCCCTTGGCCACCTCGTCGTCGCCGTAAATGAGGGCCAGCTTCGCCCCCGAGTCGGCCGCGAGCTTGAACTGCTTGCCGAAGCCGACGTCCTTCATCGGATAATCCACCCGGCGGCCGGTCGCGCGCAGCGTCTGGATGTCGGCGAACGCCGCCGCGCGGGCGGCCGGGCCGCCGATCACGCAGTAGACATCCGCCGCCTGCGCGAACGCGGGCATCAGCCCGCGCTGCTCGAGCAGCAGCGCGAAGGTCATGTCGCCGATGGCGAAGCCCACCGCCGGCAGGGCCGGGCCGCCGAGCTTCTCCACCAAGTCGTCGTAGCGCCCGCCGCCCGCGAGGGCCCGCAGTTCCCCCTTGCGGTCAAACGCCTCGAACACAAAGCCGGTGTAATAGGCCAGTCCGCGCACCACGCCGAGGTCCACCTCGATGAAACGGCTCAGCCCCATGGCCTGGAGCCCGCCGAGGAGCTTCCGCCAGTCGGCCAGCCGGGCCGTGATCGGCTCGCTGCCCAGGGGCGCGAGGGTCGCCTCCAGCGCCGCCAGCGACTTGACCTGCAGGAACGCCAGCACCTTGGCCTTCACCTCCGCGTCGATCGGGCCGAACTGGTCGGTGTAGCCCTGGAAGGCCTCGTCGCCGTACTTCTCGTGGCGGTCGACGGCGGTGAGCACGGCGCGGGTGCGCGGCTCATCGAGTCCCAGCGCCGCGAGGTAGTAGCACCACAGGTTGCGGTCGCTCAGCCGCACGTAGAAATCCTGCTCGGTGAGCCCGAAGGCGGTGAGGCACTGCGTGAGCATCGCGATCAGCTCGATCTCGGCCTCGGGGCCGGGCTCGCCGAAAATGTCGGCGTTGAGCTGGGTGAAGCAGCGGCCGCGGCCCTTCTGCATGCGCTCGTAGCGGTAAAACTCGGCGATGCTGAACCACTTGATCGGCCGCTTGAGGGCGCTGGCGCGGGCCCCGACCAGCCGGCAGACGGTCGGGGTCATCTCCGGGCGCAGCGCCACCTCGCGCCCGCCCTTGTCCGTGAAGCTGAAGAGCTGCCCCTCGATCTCCTCGCCCGACTTGGCCTTGTAGAGGTCGAGCGGCTCGAGCACCGGCGCGTCGTACTCGGCGAAGCCGAACGCGTGCGCCGTGCGCCGCCACAGGTCAAAGAGGTGTTTCCGCCGGACCTGGTCGTCGGGATAGAATTCGCGAAACCCGGGAAGTGACTGGAACGTCGCCATTGGCCCGAAAATGGCGAAACGCCGGGAGGCAGGGCGATGCTAATTTTCGGCCGCACAAAAAAGGCCGGGCTGGCGCCCGGCCCGATGCGACCGACGGGGATGGCAAGCTCAGGCGCTCGGGGCGGCCGGGGGCAGGAGCTTGGCCAGGTCGAGCTTCTTCAGCTGCTGCTTCAGAATCTTGCCCGACTTGAACTTCACGACGGCGCGCTGCGGGATAACCACTTCGGCTTCCGGCTTGTTGGGATTGCGCCCGATGCGGGCCTTGCGCACCTGAACCTCGAGCACCCCGAAGTTCCGCAACTCGACATTGCGGCCGTCGGCCAACGCCTTCTGAATGATGTCCAAGGTGAGTTGGACCGTCTCCACGACCTGTTTCTGGGGGAAACTGGTCTTCTTGTAGATTTCCAGGACGATTTCTCGTTTAGTGAGATTTGTGGACATGAGATTTTCCTTTGTTTCGTAAAAGCCTCTTCCAGACGGTTCTAAACTACTCGCAGATGTTGAATTGCGTCAACTCTTATGGCGTGGCTAATTAAAGCCTCCCAAGTCCCCCTTTCCATGCCCGATCCCATCGCAGTGAACTCCATGTTTGGCCGTATCGCCCGGCGTTACGATCTGGCTAATCACCTCTTGAGCGTCGGGTTGGATATCTGGTGGCGGCGGCGACTAGTGAGCGCGGTCCGGCGGCATGCCCCGGGGGCGGTGCTGGATCTGGCCACGGGCAGCGGCGATGTCGCGTTTGCCCTCAGCCGGGGCCTGGGCGTTGGCACCACAATTGTGGGTATGGATTTTTGCCAGCCGATGCTGGATCAGGCCGACCGGAAGAAGGCCGCGCTCCCGGCCCCGCGGCAATCCACCCTCACCTTCCGTCTGGGCGACGGTCTGGCGCTGCCGCTCGCGGACGCGAGCTTTGACGCCGTCACGATCTCCTTCGGCCTGCGCAACATGGCGGACCGGGCGCGCTCGCTCGCCGAGATGCGCCGCGTGCTGCGCCCCGGCGGGCACCTGTTCGTCCTCGAGTTTTCCCAGCCCCACGCCTGGCTGCGGCCGCTGTATTTCTTTTACCTGCGCAAGATCCTGCCGCGCATCGCCGGGGTCGTCACCGGCGACCGGGCGGCCTACGTCTATCTCAACGAGACCATCGAGCAGTTTCCCGACCGGGCGGCGCTGGCCGCGGAGATCCGGGCGGCCGGTTTCCCGGAGGTCACGGCCCGCGCCCTGAGCGGCGGCACCGTCGCGCTGCACGAGGCGGCGCGCTGAGTTCCCCTCCGGTGTTCAGCTGAACGACTTGCCGCACCCGCAGGTGCTCTGCGCGTTGGGGTTCTTGATCTCGAACCCCTTGCCGTGCAGACCGTCATCAAAGTCGATGCTCGATCCGTCGAGGTAGGCCAGGCTCGTCGGGTCCACGTAGAATTGCACGCCGGCGCTCTCCAGCTCGCGGTCGCCGTCCTTCCAGACGTCGAAAGACATGCCGTACTGGAAGCCCGAGCAGCCGCCGGACTCGACCAGGACGCGGAGGCGCTTCGCCGGGGCGTCGGCCGCCGGGGGGGCGAGGTCGGCCTGCATGGCCCGCACGCGGTCAGCCGCCCGGGGTGTAAGGGTGATCATGGGCGGACGGTAGGAGGGGTGCGACGGCTGTCAAATCCCGCTGCAGCAGATTCCGCGCCGAAACCCCGACTGCACACTTGCCAGTCACGCCGCCCTACCCTTCGCTCGGTTCCGTGGCCGCGATCAAACACATCTTCAACGAGCTGCATTACGAGATGACCCGCAAGCTGGCGGAGGGCGGCATGGGCGTCGTGTACGAGGCCCTGCAGCTCGGCGCCGGCAATTTCAAGAAGGTCGTGGCGGTGAAGCTCATCCGGGAGGAATTTTCCGCGATCGAGGAGTTCCAGAAGAACTTCATCGGCGAGGCACGGCTGGTGGCGGACCTGATCCACACCAACATCGTCCAGACCTACCATCTCGGGCAGATCGGCGGGCAGTATTTCATGGTGATGGAGTTCGTGCGGGGGGTGAACCTCGACGCCTTCCTCGAGAAGCACCGGGCGCTCGGCCGGCAGATCCCGCTGGATCTGGCCGCGTTCATCGTCTCCCGCATCGCCCGCGGCCTGGCGTACGCCCACCAGAAATGCGACCGCGAGGGCCGGCACCTGAACATCGTGCACCGCGACATCGGCCCCAAGAACGTGCTGCTGGCCTACGAGGGGGACGTGAAGCTGACCGACTTCGGCATCGCGAAGGCCCTGGACCTGATGTACAACGAGGAAGGCAAGGTGATCGCGGGCAAGGACGAGTACCTCTCGCCCGAGCAGGCCAACTACGCGGTGACCGACGCCCGCGCCGACCTCTTCCCCCTGGGGATCGTCCTCACCGAGCTGCTGCTCGGCCGCAACCTGTTCCGCTCCGTCGACCGCGCCCAGTCGCGGCGCAACATCCTGGGGATGCCCATCCCGCAGTTCTCAACGCTGCGCCCGGACATCGACCCGAAGCTCGAGGCCATCATCCAGCGCGCGCTGATCCGGGACCGCGACCAGCGCTACCAGTCCGCGTTCGAGATGCTGACCGACCTGGAGATGTACCTCTACAGCGACCGCTACGGCCCGACCAACGAGAAGCTCGGCGTCTACCTCAAGGACGTCTTCGGGATCAACGAGCCCGGAGGCACCTCGGCGGCGTCCCTGCCGCCCTACCCGACCAAGCGATGAAGTCCGCCAGCCAGCATCCAGCTCATGAGCGGGCCCGGATTTAACCACGATCTCCGCCAGCGCCAGACCCAATCCCTCGTTCTCGCGCCGCAGCTCCGGCATTCCCTGAAAATCCTCCAGGTGGCCGCGCTGGACCTCCGTTCGGTCATCCAGGAGGAGCTGCAGGCGAACCCGACGCTCGAGGAGCTGCCGATGGACGGCGAGAGCCTCGACAAGCTGAACGCCACCGAGTCGGAGCAGGAGGGCAACACGACCACGGTCTCCGAGGACCGCGCGCGGAACGAGGAGATGGATTTCAACCGGCAGTTCGAGATCCTGGGCAAGATGGACCAGGACTGGCGGGACCACCTGGCCAGCGCGGGCGGCAACCAGCCGTACACGTCGGAGGACGCCGAGCGGCGGCAGCATTTTTTCGACTCGCTGGTGAACGAGACCTCCCTGCAGGAGCACCTCATGCAGCAGGTGGCGCTCGACGACCTGCGGCCGGAACTGCTGAACGCGCTCCGCCACCTGGTCGGGAGCCTCGACGACCGGGGTTATCTGGCGCAGCCGCCCGCCGACATCGCGCTGCAGACCGGCCTGCCCTACGCCACCGTGCTGGAGGCGCTGCAGCTCCTGCAGAGCTTCGATCCGCCGGGCATCGGCAGCCAGACGCTGGCCGCGTGCCTGCTGGCCCAGCTCAAGGCCCAGAACCGCGCCGACACGCTCGCCGCGCGCATGATCCGCGACCAGTTCGAGCTCCTCTCCCGGCGCCGGATTCCCGAGCTCGCCCGCAAGCTCGGCGCGGCGGCCGAGGACGTGCAGGCCGCCATCGAGGAAATCGGCAAGCTGGACCCCGCCCCCGGCCGCCGCTTCGCCGAGGACAGCAACCGCGTCGTCGTGCCCGATGTCACCGTCGAGCCCGACGGTGAGGGGTGGAAGATCCTGCTCAACAGCGACTACATCCCGCGCCTGCGGCTCTCCAGCGTCTACCGCGAGCTCATCGCCAAGGGCACGCTTTCCAAGGAGGAGAAGGACTACCTCAGCGAGCGGATGCGCTCGGGCAAGTTCCTGATCGACTCGATCGAGCAGCGCCAGCGGACGATCGAGCGCATCACGCGCGAGATCATCCGGGCGCAGGGCCCGTTCTTCGCCAAGGGGGTCGGCCAGCTGCAGCCGCTGACCATGACCCAGATCGCGGACATCGTGGGGGTGCACGAGACGACGGTGAGCCGGGCGATCGCGAACAAGTACATGCGCACGCCGCACGGCATCTTTGCCTTCAAGTTTTTCTTCACCACCGGCTACCAGGCCGAGAGCGGCGCGTCGGTTTCCAACACCAGCGTGAAGGAGATGCTGGCCGACCTGGTCAGCATCGAGGACACGAGCGATCCGCTGAGCGACCAGGCGCTGGTCGTGAAGCTGCAGGACAAGGGCATCACCCTCGCCCGCCGCACGGTGGCGAAATACCGCGAGGAGCTGGGCATCCTCCCGAGCAACCTGCGGCGCGACTACAAGTAGGGCCGGGCCGCGGCGTCAGGCCGTGCCCAGGCCCGCGCTGGGCTCGACGCGCAGCCCCATCCCCGCGGTGCGCTCGACCCCGGCGGGGTCGGCCCAGGCGGCGAACGCGATCATGCCGGCGTTGTCCCCGGTATGGGCGGGCTGGGCCGCGAGGAACGGGACGCCGGCGCGGCGCGCCTCGTCCTGCAGGGCGGCGCGCAGGGTGGCGTTGTTGGCCACCCCACCGGAGAGCCCCAAGCTGCGAAAGCCCCCGCCCCCCTGCCGCAGCGCCGAGCGCGTCTTGCGCGTCAGCGCCTCCAGCACCGCCTGCTGGTAGCTCGCACAGAGGTCCGCCTGACGCGCCTGCACCTCCGCCGGCGTGAGCTTCTCGATGCGGTAGCGCAGGCTCGTCTTCACCCCCGAGAAGCTGAAATCCAGCTCGTCCCGCGGGCCCAGGCCCCGCGGAAAATCAAAGGCGTCCGGCCGCCCCCCGGCCGCCAGCCGCTCAATCAGGGGCCCTCCTGGGTAGCCCAGCCCGAGCAGCTTCGCCCCCTTGTCGAGCGCCTCCCCGGCCGCGTCGTCCCGGGTCGAGGAGAGCACGGTGATGCGGCGGTCGGCGGCGAGGGTGAACAGCAGGGTGTTGCCGCCCGAGACGATCAGGCCCAGGTGCGGCAGCAGCGCCGACAGCCGCGCCGAAAAATCGGCCGGGGCCTCCGCCTGCAGGGCAACAAACGGCGACCAAGCGTGGGCCCGCAGGTGGTTCACGCCCACGACCGGCACGCGCAGGGCCAGAGCCAGGGCCTTGGCCGCCGCCACCCCGATCGCGAGGCAGGCCGCCAGCCCCGGGCCGTGGGTCACCGCCACCTGCGTCACGCCGCCCCAGCCCACCTCCGCCTGCGCCCGGGCCAGCAGCGGCGGAAAATGGCGGAGATGCTCCCGCGTGGCCAGGTCCGGCACCACGCCGCCATGCCGGCCGTGCAGCGCGATCTGGCTGTGCACCCACTCGCCCACCAGCCCCCGGGCCGGGTCGAAGACCGCCACCGCGGTCTCATCACACGAGCTCTCCAGCGCGAGGATCATGGTCTAGGGTGCGCCGGGCGTGGGGGCGGCCGCCAGAAGCTGGACCCCCTTGAGCACGTCGAGCGCCGCCTGCAGCTGCCGGTCCGCAATCGGGGTGAACCCGAAGCGCTCCTTGAAGTCGCGGGGATCCGTCACGTCGGGGCGCAGCCGCTGCAGCCGGAGCTGGCGGTCCTCCTCCGGGGTCATGACCACCTCGACCTGCGGGGTGATGCCCTTCTCGTGGATGCTGACGCCGCCCGGGGTGAAGTAGCGCGCGGTGGTGAGCCGCAGCCCGGCCCCGTGCT
The DNA here is from genome assembly GCA_903830425.1 of uncultured Opitutia bacterium. Taxonomy (GTDB): domain Bacteria; phylum Verrucomicrobiota; class Verrucomicrobiia; order Opitutales; family Opitutaceae; genus Opi-474. The sequence goes on along the minus strand of CAIKTR010000127.1, from coordinate 8,541 downwards.
TGAGCTTGAAGATGGACTGCACGGAGCCCTTGCCGAAGGAGCGCTCGCCGACGATGACCGCCCGGTGGGTGTCCTTGAGCGCGCCCGTGACGACCTCCGCCGCGCTGGCGCTGCCGGCGTTGATCAGGACCGCGACCGGCAGGGTGAGCGGCTCGCCGTCGGCTGCCGCGCGGTAGTCCTCGCGGTCGGCCGGCTGGCGGCCCTGGGTGAAGACAATGAGCTCGTTCTTCCGGAAGAACGGCTCGGCGACCTCCACCGCCGCGTCGAGCAGGCCGCCCGGGTTGCCGCGCAGGTCGATCACCAGGCTGTCGATGCCCTCCTTCAGCAGGTGGTTCAGCGCGGCGGCAAACTCCTCGCCGGTGTGGTCGGAAAATTCGGTGATCTGGAGGTAGCCGGTGTGGGCCGGCAGGACGCGGACGTCCCGGACGCTCGCCTGCTGGATCAGCTCGCGCTGGAGCGTGAGCTCGAAGGACCGCCCGGTGGCCGGGCGCAGCAGCCCGACCGTCACCCGCGTGCCGGGCTGACCGCGCAGGCGGTCGATCACGGCGTCCATCGACAGTCCCCGCGGCAGCGCCTGGCCGTCGACCCGGACGATCTCGTCGCCGCGCAGGATGCCGGCGCGCTCGCCGGGCGAGCCGGCGATGGGGGCGATGACGACGACGCGGCCCTTGCGCATCTCCACCTGCACGCCGATGCCGCTGAAGTCGCCGCTGAGCTCCTCCTCCAGCACCTGGTAGTCCTTGGACTCGAGAAATTCCGAGTGGGGGTCGAGCGACTCGACCAAGCCGTGGATGGCCGATTTCGCGAGCGGCCCGTAGTCGGCGGCCTTGGGCTCCACATAGTTCTCGTGCACCAGCTGCAGCACCTCGCGCACCTCGCCGATCGAGCGGTCGAGCTCACGGTTGGGCAGGAAGCCCCACGCCAGCGCCACCCGGGCGGCGACCAGGGCCAGGCCCAGGCCGAGGCCGACTCCGGCGGCCAGCGTGAGAATGCGTTTGAGCATCCGGGTGACTGTGTGCATCTGCTTCGCTTTGTAAATGGGTTCGTCAGCCATGCCTCCCGCCGCCCCTTCGGCGGAATTTCTCGCCGCCTTCCGCGACCGCGCCGGGGCCGGCGGCACCCTGACGTTCGCGGAGTTCATGGAGCTGGCGCTCTACCATCCGGTGCTGGGCTATTACCGCGGGACCCGGCGGCGGGTCGGCTACGGGACCGGCACGGATTTCTTCACCGCCAGCACCAGCGGCCCGGTCTTTGGCTCCCTGATCGCGGCGGCGGCCACCCGCCTGCTGGCGGGCCAGCCCGGGCGCGACTTCACCTTCGTGGAAATCGGGGCGGAGCCCGGCGGCAGCGTGCTGGACGGGGTGGACCATCCGTTCGGGGCGACCCGGACCCTGCGGCTGTCCGATCCCCTCGAGCTGGCCGGCCCCTGCGTGGTGTTTTCCAACGAGCTGTTCGATGCGCAGCCGTTCCGGCGCTTCGTGTTTCGCGGCCCGGCCTGGCGCGAGCTGGGCGTGGAGCTGCGCGAGGGGGCCTGCGTGGAAATCGAGCTGGCCACCGTGGCACCGGCGGAGCTCCCGCCCAGCGCGCCGGAGGGCTACGTGGTGGATGCCCCGCTGGCGGCGGCGGCGCTCGCCGCGCGCATTGCGGCGCAGCCGTGGCGGGGCCTGTTCCTCGCCTGCGACTACGGCAAGTCCTGGCGCGAGCTCGTCGAGGCGACCCCGGCCGGCACCGCCCGCGCCTACTCCCGCCACACCCAGTCGAACGACTTGCTCGCCCAGCCCGGCGAGCAGGACCTCACCTGCCACATCTGCTGGGACTGGGTGGCCGAGCGCCTGGTCGCCGCCGGCTTCTCCGCACCGGTCGTCGAGTCCCAGGAGTCCTTTTTCATCCAGCACGCCGCCGACTACATCGCCCCCACCCTGCTCGCCGAGGCCGCCCGTTTCAGCCCGGTGAAGCAGTCGCTGATCCAGCTGCTGCATCCGTCGCACCTGGGCCGGAAGTTCCAGGTCCTGCACGCCCGGCGGCCCTGAGCCCCGGCGGGCGGTCCGCTTTCGCGTCGGGTCGCAACTACCGACGGGGGCAGGAGTTCCCCCACCCGCCGGGCGCGCGGTCGGCCGGTTTTAAAATTCCCCTTGCATCGCCCGAGACCCAACCTTTACGTGTGACCCTTTAACCACTCAAAACCATGGCCAGAATCTGTGCAATCACCGGTCGCCGCCCCGTCAAGGGCTCGATCATCAACCGTAAGGGTCAGTCGAAAAAGAGCGGCGGCATTGGCACACACGTGACCAGCATCACCAAGCGCAAGTTTCGCCCCAACCTGCAGCGGATCCGGGTCAAGCTGCCCAACGGCGGCACCAAGCGCCTCCTCGTCTCCGTCAAGGCCATCAAGGCCGGTCTCGTCCAAAAGGCCTGAGTCCCAAGCGCTTTCAGCTTTCAGCCCGCGGATCACCCCGCGGGCTTTTTTGTGGGTAAATTTACGGAGCCTGCGGCCGGAGCCGTTGAATTCGCTTCCGCCCGGAGTCTTTTCAGGCAAGGTCACCCCATGGAGTTACCCGCCTCGACCACCCCCGGTGCGACGATCGACCGCGGCGTGGAGCGCAAGGTCGAGGAGGAGATGACCCGGCTGCTTTACCGCTCAGCCAATTTCGGGCTGTTCTCGAACTTTGCGCTCGCGGTCATCCTGGTGCTGGTGGCCGGCCGGTATTTTCCGACCGCGCTGAATGTCCGGTGGCTGGCGGCGATCCTGATCATTTCCGTGCTGCGGCTGGCCCTCAACGCCGCCTTCAAGTGGCTCCGCCCGGCGGCGGAGGACCTGCCCCGGTGGCGGTGGGGATTCCTGACCGGGCTGGCCCTGGCGGGGCTCACCTGGGGCCTGGCCGGCTGGTTCTATTTCAACACCTCGGCGGAAATTCCCCGGCTGCTGCTGGTCTGCATCATCGTGGGCATGAATGCCGGGGCCGCGCGGACCCTCGCCCCAGTGCTGGCCAGCTTTTGGCTGTATGTGGCCTGCACGTTCCTGCCGCTCCTGGCGCGGGTGGCGCTCCTGACCGATCCCGGTTCGCTCGCGCTGGTGGCGATCCTGATCACCTACGCCGCCTTCCTCCTCCACACCACCCACCTGCACCATGCCTCGGTCCGCCACCTGTTCCGGCTGATCTTTGAAAATGAGCAGATGGTCGTCACCCTCAGCGAGGCCAAGCGGCGCGCCGAGGATGCCAGCCAGGCCAAGAGCGAATTCCTCGCCACCATGGGCCATGAGATCCGCACCCCGATGAACGGCATCATGGGCATGCTGCAGGTGCTCCGCACCTCCCCCCTCAGCCCCGAGCAGCGCTCCCAGGCCGAGGTCGCCGCCGGCTCCGCCGACATGCTGCTGCGGCTGCTCAACGAGCTGCTCGACTTTTCCAAGATCGAAAGCGGCAAGCTCGACTTTGAGGCGCTCCCGTTTTCGGTCCCGGCCGCCGCCACCGAGGTCACCCAGCTGCTGCGGAGCAGCGCGGAGGACAAGCAGCTCGCGCTCGTCCTCCAGCTCGACCCCCTCCTGCCGGACGTGGTGGTCGGCGATTCCGTGCGGCTGCGCCAGGTGCTGCTGAACCTCGTCGGCAACGCGATCAAGTTCACCAGCCACGGCCGGATCACCCTCCGCGTGACCCTGATCCGGCGCGATGCGCAGGAGGCGGTGCTGCATTTCAGCGTCACCGACACCGGCATCGGCATCGATCCCACCACGCGGCAGCGGCTCTTTCAGGTCTTCACCCAGGGCGACAGCACGATGAGCCGGCGGTTCGGCGGCACCGGGCTGGGGCTGGCCATCTCCCAGCGGCTGGTCGAGCGGATGCGCGGGGTCATCGTGGTGCAAAGCCAGGTCGGGCAGGGCTCGGAGTTCAGCTTTGAGGCCACCCTCCCGATCGGGCCGGCCGGCGCCGTGGCCGCACCCGCCGCGCCGGCGGGTAAGGCCCGACCGCTCAGCGGCCGCGTGCTGGTGGTGGAGGACGACCGGGTGAGCCAGCAGGTGATGCAGCTGCTGCTGGAAAAGCTCGGGCTGGAGGCCACGGTCGCCGCCGGCGGCGAGGCCGGCGTGGATCTGGCGACGCGGCAGCTCTGGGACGTGGTCCTGATGGACTGCCAGATGCCGGGGCTGGACGGGTACGAGGCCACGCGGCGGATCCGCGCCCGGCTCAGCGGCCACCGGCTGCCGATCATTGCGCTCACGGCCAATGCCCTGGCGGACGATCGCGCGGCCTGCGCAGCGGCCGGGATGGACGACTTTCTGGCCAAGCCGGTGCGCAGCGAGGCGCTGCGGACCTGCCTGGAAAAATGGCTCCGGCCGGCGACGCCGGCCGCGGGCGGGCCCCCGGCCTAGAGGGCGCGGAAGACCACGGCGGCGTTCTGTCCGCCGAAGCCCAGGTTGTTGCTCAGGACCGTGCGGACCGGGGCGGACCGGGCGACGTTGGGCACGTAGTCGAGGTCGCAGTCCGGGTCCGGATCCTCCAGATTGATGGTCGGGGCCAGCATGCCGGTCTGGATCGTCTTGACGGCGATGACGGACTCGATGCCGCCGGCGGCGCCGAGCAGGTGGCCGGTCATGGACTTGGTCGAGCTGACCGCCAGCTTCCGGGCGTGGTCGCCGAAGAGGCGCTTGATCGCGAGGGTCTCGAACTTGTCGTTATAGAGCGTCGAGGTGCCGTGGGCGTTGATGTAGTCGATCTGCTCGGGCAGGACGCCGCCGCACGCCAGGGCCCGCTTCATCGCGAGGGAGAGCCCCCGGCCCTCGGGGTCGGGCTGGGTGATGTGGAACGCGTCGCAGGTGGCGGCATACCCGGCCAGTTCGCAGTAGATCCGGGCCCCGCGCGCCCGGGCGTGCGCCAGCGACTCGAGCACCAGGATGCCGGAGCCCTCGCCCATGATGAAGCCGTCGCGGTTCCGGTCAAAGGGCCGGCACGCCTTCTGCGGGGCGTCGTTGCGCGTGCTCATCGCCTTCATCGAGCAGAAGCCGGCATACGACTGCTGGGTGATCGCCGCCTCGCTGCCGCCAGCCACCATCACGTCCGCATCGCCCCGGCGGATCGCATGGAACGCCTCGCCGATGGCGTGCGTGCCCGTGGCGCAGGCCGAGACAATGCCGAAATTGGGCCCGCGGGCGCCGAGGCTGATCGCAATCAGGCCGCTGGCCATGTTGCCGATCAGCGCGGGGATCATGAAGGGCGAAACCTTGCGCGGACCGCGCTCCCGCAGCACGTCGTGCTGCGTCTCGATCGTCTGCATGCCGCCGATGCCCGAGCCGACGATGACCCCGACCCGGTCCCCGTTCTCCTGGGTGACGTCCAGCCCGGCGTCCGCCACCGCCTGGCGCGCGGCGGCGAAGGCGAAATGGGTGTAGCGGTCGTTGCGGCGGGCCTCCTTCGGGTCCATGTGCTGCGCCGGGTCCCAGTCGCGCACCTCGGCGCCGATCTGGCAGGCATAGGCCGCGGGGTCGAAGTGCGTGACCCGCTGGATCCCGCAGCGTCCGGCCAGCAGGCTGGCCCAGAAGGCGTCAACCGTGTGCCCGATGGACGTGACCGTCCCCAGACCCGTGATCACGACGCGGCGCTGGGGGACGAGGATTTCCATGGTCGAAAGGCGGCCGGGAGTTCAGGAAACAAAAAGGCGTTCTGCCAGATATTTCCTCGGGGGAAACAGGCAGAACGCCAAAACTGAATGGGCGGATAATCGTTAGACCTTACCCGCTTTGCCTTTGATGTATTCGATCACCTGGCCGACGGTCTGGAGCTTCTCGGCGTCGGACTCGGGGATCTCGCCCTTGATCTCGTCCTTGAATTCCTCCTCAAACGCCATGATCAGCTCGACGGTGTCGAGGGAGTCAGCGCCAAGATCATCCAAAAAGGACGCGGTCGGTGTAATCTGCTCCTCGTTCACGTTGAGCTGATTAACGATGATCTCTTTGACGCGCTGTTCGATGGTTTTTTGGTCTGCCATAGTGGTAAATTCCCGTGTGCTGGAGGGTTCACATCGCCATGCCGCCGTCAACGGCAAAAACTTGCCCGGTGATGTAGCCGGCTTCCTCGGAGCAAAGATAGGCCGCCAGATTGGCGACGTCCGCCGCCTCGCCGAAGCGCTTTAAGGGCACGGCCTCCAGCACTTTGGCGGCGATCTCGGGCTGGTTGACGAACTCCGTCGTCATGTCGGTCTTGATGAAGCCGGGGGCGACCGCGTTGACGGTGACGCTGCGGCCGGCGAACTCGCGGGCGAGGGTCTTGGTCAGCCCGATCATGCCGGCCTTGGCCGCGGAGTAGTTGGCCTGGCCGGCATTGCCCATGATGCCGCTCACCGAGGTGATGTTCACGATCCGGCCCCAGCGGGCGCGCGTCATCGGGCGGGCGAGATACTTGGTCCAGTGGAAGCAGCTGGAGAGATTGGTGGCGATCACGTCGTTCCAGTCCGCGTCGCTCATGCGGAACAGGAGCCCGTCCCGGGTGATGCCCGCGTTGTTCACGAGGATGTCGATCTTGGGGAACTCGGCGAGCAGGCTCTCGGCCGCCTGGGCGATGGCCGCGCCATCCGCCACGTCGACCGCCAGCGCCTTCGCCTTGCCGCCGGCCGCGATCAGGGCGGCGGCGGTCGCGCCGCAGGAATCAGCGGATTTCGAGACGCAAATGACGGTGACTCCCTGCCGGGCCAGGGTCTCGGCGATGGCTTTGCCGATGCCGCGGCCCGCGCCGGTGACCAGGGCGGTGCGTTGATGGTAGGTGAGCATGAGGGGGGACGCGCGGGGCGCGGGGGAGAAGGGAACAGGGAGCGGGGCCGAGGAACAGCCAAAAAAGCCGGTCCGCGCCTTTTCCCCCACCCCGGACCCGGGGCTAATACACGTCGCGCTGGTAGCGCTTGTCCTTCTTCAGCTGCTTGACGTACTCCGCCGCCGCCGCCGGCTCGAGGCCGCCCTGCTGCGCGACGACGTCGTGCAGCGCGGCATCCACGTCCTTGGCCATGCGCTGGGCGTCCCCGCACACGTAGAAATGGGCGCCGCCGCGGAGCCACGCCCAGAGTTCGGCGGCGTTTTCCCGCAGCTTGTCCTGCACGTAGATTTTCTGGGCCTGGTCGCGGGAAAACGCGGTGTCCATCCGCGCCACCCGGCCCTGCGCGAGCCACTGGCTCCACTCGGACTCGTAGAGGAAGTCCGTCGCGCGGTGCTGGTCGCCGAACAGCACCCAGTTGCGGCCGGTCGCGCCGCTCGCCACCCGGTCCTGCACAAACGCCCGGAAGGGCGCGATGCCCGTGCCCGGACCGACCATGATGACATCCTTCGCGCCATCCTCGGGCGGGCGGAAATGGGACGAGGAGACAAACACCGGCACCGGGGCGGTGCCGAGGGGCACGCGGTCGGCCAGGAAAGTGGAGCACACCCCCGCCCGCTCGCGCTGGTTCGTCGCATAGCGCACCACCGCCACGGTGAGGTGCACCTCGGCCGGATGCAGCTTAGGGGAGGACGCGATCGAGTAGAGGCGCGGCATCAGCCTGCGGAGGTGGTCGGTGAACTCCTGCGGCGTGAGCTGGGCGCTCGGAAATTCCGCCAGCAGGTCGACATACTCGCGCTCGGCCAGAAAGGCGGCGAGGAGGTCCTTTGCCTCCGGCTGGAGCAGGGCGGCCAGCCGGGCCTGCTCGTCGGGGCTGGTGGCCCGGGCGGCTAGCGTCTCGACCATTTTCCGGGTCGGACCGGCCAGGGCCAGCCCGGAGGCGAGTACGTCCCGCAGCGGTCGCGGGGCGGGCAGTCGCAGCATGACCGGGGAGACCGGTTCGTCGCCGCTGGCGCGCAGCCGGGTCAGGAGTTCCGCTACCTCGGACGGCCGGTTTTCAGGCTGCACGCCGAGTGAGTCACCCGCCTCGTACTGCAGCCCGCTGCCCGCGAGGTTCAGGACCAGATGGCGCGTCTCCTTCGCGGAGCCCGGCTGGTTCAGCCGCCGGTTCTCTGTCAGGCGGGCGGGGAACGGGTTGGCTTTCGAGTAGGCGGAGGCGGGGACCGGGTCGGACATGGCGGCGAAGGAAAGAGCGTTGCCGACGGGCATGGCAAGCCCGGTTTCGCTGCGCACGGAGGCTTGCTACCCCTCGGAATCTCCCGCCAACTGACCGGAATTGATGAGTGCCGCCGAACCTATCCGCCTGCAAAAATACATCGCCGACGCCGGCGTGTGCTCCCGCCGCTCGGCGGAGGCCCTCATCGCGCAGGGCGAGGTGTGGGTCAACGGCGCCCAGGCCGCCCTCGGCCAGAAAATCACTCCGGGCGTCGACAAGGTCACCGTCAGCGGCAAGTCCGTCCGCTCCGTCGCCCAGCCACGCATCACCCTGGCGATGAACAAGCCCCGCGGCCTCGTCTGCTCCAACGACGACCCGCACCACACCGACACGATCTTCAGCGTGCTCCCGCGGGAGTTCGCCAAGTACCGCTTCTTCTGCGCCGGCCGGCTCGACATGGACAGCGAGGGCCTCGTCATCCTCACGACCGACGGCGACCTCGCCCACCGGCTCATGCACCCGTCCAATGTG
>CAIKTR010000126.1 GCA_903830425.1 uncultured Opitutia bacterium | reverse complement strand
GCAAGGCGCTGCGGCAGCTCGGCCGCGGGCCGGAAGCGAAGCCGGTCCTCACCGCAGCGCTCGACTTGGCCGTGGCGCAGCAACACGAGGACCCGGAGCGCGAACTGCGCGCCCTGCTCGCGGAGCTCTGAAGCGCCGCGGTTAGGCGGCGCCCTGCGGGGTTGCCCAACCTAGGCCGACCCATCACATCAACCCACCTCCTAGACCGACACTCGCTCCAGTCCATATCCTGCGTCCTCGTCAACGGACACTCCGACTAAATCTCTGGGTGGTTCGATAAAGCGGATCCCGTCAAAGAGCCACGCGCTCCCTCGGGTATATCCAGTTTATTAACCGTTAGTAATCGGAATCTTGCGTTTCTTAGCTGTTAGTTCGTTAACCCGTCTGAGCGAATTTCACATTCCGGTCCATCCGAGGGGTGTCGGCCAGGGCGACTTCTTCGACCGGCATTGGCGCTGTCCCGAATCTCACGTCCCCATCAAGATGCTGCTTACCATGAAAATCCGAACCGCCATTTTTCCCTCTATAATCTTTTTATACGTGCTCGTTGCCGGGGCAGTCGTGGGTGCAGAGAACCGGGACAGGATACCGGCTTGGCTGGCCGAATCGGAAACCTACGGCTTCGCTCCCGCCTGGGAGGAAATCGAGGGAACCGCTTGGCAGTTCGTCACTCATGTGCCCCACACCGAAGAATTCTTGGGTATGGCCCGGGCCCGGGGGGTCCGCGCTTTCCCTTACATGACCTTCTACCAACTCCCGCTCAACGATGCGTCGCAAGAGATCCGGCTTTCGGATCATCCCGACTGGATTCTCGTCAATCAAAAAGGCCAGTGGGCCAAGACCGGCTTCTGGGAATCCGAGGACGCCAAAAACATCTATTGCACCTGCCCGAACGTCGCCGGATACACGGACGCCCTGCTCGCCTATTTGGAAACGCTGATGAAAAGGGGCGCCTCGGGAATTTTCTTGGATAACGTGCACCCGAACCGCGAATGCTACGGGGAGGAATTCGGTAAGCACAAACATCTGTTCAAGACGCAGATCGAGGCCTTCGCCGACCTGATGCGGCGCGCCCGGGAGCTGATCCGCAAACACAATCCCGAGGGGGCGCTGCTCATCAATTCGGCCAATCCGGCCAGCCTGCCACCCGAATTCTGGTCGAACATCGATGCGGAGATGAGCGAAAGCTACATCTGCACCTGGGTTTCAGAGAAGCGGTGGGGTAACTGGAACCGGGACTGGAACGGACTCGATCGCAAAATTCCCGCGGGCAAACAAGTCTGCTGCCTCAGCTATGTCGGGTCCACCAAGAATCCCCTGAAGGACGACATCTTCTTCTGCTACGCCTCGGCTCGGTTGATGAACTTCATTTGGAACGCCGGCGGGAACCCGCTCGCCCGGAAGGATCCTGCCGCCAAAAGGCTGTACGCGGTTACCCTAGGAAAACCCACCACGGACGAAACCGTGCGAAACGGGGTCCATTACCGGCGCTTCGTCAACGGCTTGGTTGCGGTCAATCCGACCGACCAGGGACAGATCCTCCAGATGGAAGCGGACTTTCCCTCGAAGCTGCTTCACGATCTGTATGAGGCGAAGGACGTGCCGGTCACGGCGAAGGAGATCGGACTTCCGATTCCGGCCCAGAGCGGACGGGTGTGGCTGTTCAAGCCTTTGCAGGAATACACCCACCTGCAGCCGGGAGGAACGTCGAAGGCCGTGTTGCTGATACGGACCGAACCAGGACTCGGAAAGACCGAATTCCGCGTAGATGGCCTGCCGATGTTCACGTACGCCGGCCACTGGACGACCGTTTATGAAAAGGGGGAGAACTACGGGAATTTCTCCATCACCTTCGACAAGCCCGGCTGGCACACCGTCGAGATTTGCGACACCGTCAAAAAGGAACTGCTCGTGGCCAACAGCTACGAGGACGCGTACGCGCTGAACGAAACCGAAATGCCGGGAGCCGTCGCCAGTAAGGTCACAAGGGACCCGCTGCGTCTGGGCAAACTGATGGACCCGTCCAACCCGGTCAACTTCGCTACGGGAAAACCGTACCGGTTCTCCGGTTGGGAAGGAGCATGCACAAGCCCGGCGAATACAATCAGGATCGAGGTCAAGGAAAAGACCGTGCTGATCGCCCGCTTCAGCTACTGATTCTTCCGCCGCCCGCCCACCGCGCACTGGTCACCCACCCGACCCGGGCAGGTGATTTCACCCTCTTCGAGCGCTGGCTCCGACACGAAGTCGCCGCCAACCCGGTCGCCGCCGCGCGGATCAGCGCAGATTCAACTGCAGTGGGAGCTGATCGACCTACCCCCGAAGATAAGCTCCGCCTATTGCAGAGTCCCGCTGGCAACAAAAGCATGCGGAGTCTTCAGAGTTAAGCAGGCGCCCCAACCGGGTGGCCGTACCGACCCCTCCCCCGCAACGGGGTTCTCAGTCGTCCGTCTTCCGGCGCGCCTCGCCGGACGGACGTGAATCGGGTCGCGGATCAAGGAACCGCCGCCACGCCACCGGGACGTCATTGGCCTGCGGCGCCCCGGGCGTGGAGCGTCCCTCCCGGACGAGCTTCGCCATCTCCGCCGTGAGCGCGGCGACGAGGTCAGGCCGGTCCGCCGCCAGATTGCGGGTCTCGCCCGGGTCGCTGGCCAGGTCGTAAAGCTGCACGCCGGCCGGAGGCACCTCCGCGGTCCCGCCTGGCGGCACCAGGCCACCGCCGCCCAGGCCAAAGATGATTTTCCAATTGCCCTGCCGCAGGGCGGGCAGCCCGCTGACCGCCGTGTTCACCGCGCGCGCCCGGACGGGCTCCGCGCCGCCGCGCAGGAGCGGGAGCAGGTTGAAACTGTCCTCCCCCGCGTTGTCCGGCAGCCGCGTGCCAAGCAGGGCGGCGAAGGTGGCCATGAAGTCCGCCTGCTGCACCAGCTGGTCGCACTCGGCGCGGGCCGCCACCTGCCCCGGCCAGCGCACGATCAGCGGCACGCGGTGGCCTCCCTCCCAGGCATCGGCCTTGTAGCCGCGCCACGGGCCGCTCGGGTAGTGCCCCTTGGCCTCGAGGTCCCGCACGCCGATGATGGGCGTGCAGCCATTGTCGCTGGTGAAAATGACCAGGGTCCGGTCGGCGGCGCCGCTCTGCTCCAGCGCCGCCAGCACGCGGCCGACCACCGCGTCGGTCTCCATCACAAAGTCGGCATAGGCGTTGAGCCCGCTCCGGCCCGCCCACTCGTGGTTCACCGCCAGCGGGGTGTGCGGCGCCGTCAGCGGCAGGTAGAGAAAGAACGGCTCGGTCTGGGGCGCGCGGCTGCGGAGGAAGTCGCACGCGCGGTTCGCCACCGCCGGGAGCACGCCGGTCAGCTGCCACCCGGGCAGGGCCGGACCGGGCAGGCTGGCCTGCAGGGGGCGAAACTCGGAGGCGGGCAGGAACTCGCTCGGCCGCCCCACGGTGCGGTCGTTTTCGATGAAGGCGTACGGCGGCCAGTTCGGCACATCCGTGCCAAAATAGCTGTCAAACCCCCGCGTGGTCGGCCCCCCGCCGATGGCTTGGTCGTAGGTCGCCCGCCAGGCGGCACGGTGCGCGTCCGACACCGGCGGCACCGCGCCCAGCACCGGGGCGAAGAGCGCGCGCTGGCCCGCCGGGATGGCCCAGTCCCAGCCGAGGTGCCATTTGCCCATGGCGGCGGTGTGGTAGCCCTGCGCCCGGAGGAGGCCGGCGAGCGTCAGGCGGTCCGGCGCGATGAGGGGCCGCTCCAGATAGTTGACAATCCCCGCCTGCAGCCGCGTCCGCCACGGGTAGCGCCCCGTCAGCAGGGTGTAGCGCGAGGGCGAACAGACCCCGCTGCTCGAGTGCGCGTCCGTGAACTTCATCCCTTGCGTAGCTAGGCGGTCCAGGTTGGGCGTCGGAATCTTGCCCCGCTGCGGATTGTAGCAGTGGACATCGCCATAGCCGAGGTCGTCGGCGAGGATGAGCAGGATGTTGGGCTTCCCCGCCGGGACGGGGGCGGGCGCCGGGGCCGAACGCGCCGGGGCCGACGCCAGCAGCAGGAGCCCGGTCAGGAAGACCAGCGGAGCGGATGTTCGCCGGGAAAACATGGGCAAGGAGGAGGCGGATCCGCGTCTGGACCGAGGCACCCTCAGATGTGGATCGCCTGGCCGGTGGTCGCGGCGGCCGCCTCCATCAGCGCCTCGCTGAGGGTCGGGTGCGCGTGGATCGTCTGGTGGATGTCCTCGACGGTGGCCTCCAACTCGACCGCCAGCCCGTACTCGGCAATCAGCTCGGTCGCCTCGGCGCCGATGATGTGGGCGCCATAAATCTCGCCCGTCTGGACGTCGCTGATAACCTTCACGAAGCCCTCGGACTCCGCCGAGGCCACGGCCTTGCCGGACGCGGTAAACGGGAACTTGCCCACCTTGTACGTGAGGCCCTTGGCCTTCGCCGCCTGCTCGGTCAGCCCGGTGCTCGCCACCTGCGGCTGGCAGTAGGTGCAGCCGGGAAAATGCTTCACGCGCTTGGGGCGGCCGTGGCCGAACATGCCGTTGACGGCGTTGATCGCCTCGTAGGTGGCGACATGCGCCAGCCACGGCGGACCGATGATGTCGCCCGCGGCGTAGATCCCCGGCACGCTCGACTGATAGTCGTCGCCGACCTTCACGTAGCCGCGATCCAGCTCCAGCTGCACGTCGGCCGCGAACACATCCTCGAGGTTCGCCACCACGCCGATCGCGGAGAGGACGCGCTCGGCCTCGAGCTCCGTGCCCTTGCCGTCCTTGACCAGGGTGAGCTGCACGGACGCCGCCCCCACCCGGAAGTTCTCGCAGGTGGTGCCGGTATGGATGGTGATCCCCTGCCGCTCGAACGCGCGATGCAGCGTCCGCGCCACCTCCTCGTCCTCCACCGGCAGGATCTGCGGCAGCTGCTCGACCAGCGTGACCCGGGTGCCGAACGCATTGAAAAAATAGGCGAACTCCACGCCGATCGCGCCGGCCCCGACGATGACGATGGACTGGGGCAGCGTCTGGTTGGCCAGCGCCTCGCGCGACGTCATCACCCGGTCGCCCGCCGCCGCGAGCCCCGGAAGGCGGCGCATCTTGCAGCCCGTGGCGATGAGGATGCGCTTGGCCTCGAGGGTCTTCCCCTGGTGCGCGCCCTCCGTGATGGTCACCCGGCCCGGCGCGGTCACCTGGGCGCACCCGACGAGGTAGTCGACCTTGTTCTTCTTGAGCAGGAACTCGACGCCCTTCGCCATCTGCGTCGCCACACTGCGCGAGCGCGCCATCACCTTCGCGAAGTCAAAGGACACCTCCGGCACGGTGAGCCCGAAGACCTCGGCCTTCTTGATTTTCTGGTAGAGCTCCGCGCTCTTGAGCAGCGCCTTGGTCGGGATGCAGCCCCAGTTGAGGCAGGTGCCCCCGGCGCGCTCCCGCTCGATGCAGGCCACGCGCTGGCCCAGCTGCCCCGCGCGGATCGCGCCGGCATAACCCGCCGGGCCGCCGCCAATGACAATGAGATCGTATGCAAGGGAATCAGCCATGGTGAAAATAGTTGCTTTGGACCCACCGTCGCCCTCGCTGTCCCGACCGTCAAACGGATTCTAAATATCGATCACGTCGTCGCGCTTGGGCGTCGACGGCCGCTTCGGGGGACTGCGGATAATCACGCTCGCGAGCAGATTCGTGAGGCTGACCGTCAGGCCGCCCCACACCGCGGACCACAGGCTCTCCACATGGAAGCCGTCCACCAGGTTTCCGGCCCAGAAGAACAACAAGGCATTGATCAGGACCACCCCGAGCCCCATCGTGAGAATGATGAACGGCAGCGTGAACAGCAGCAGGATCGGCTTCAGGATGACGTTGAACAGCGTCAGCAGCAGGACGACCACGACCAGCGTGCTGCCGTCCGAGCAGGCAATCCCGGGCACCAGCTTGGTGGCCAGGGTCACACCCAGCGCCAACACCAGCCCGCGTACGAGGAAATGGATCATGGGGGACAAATTATCGTGAGGCTTCAACTTCCCTGCCCCCACCCCGGCGAGCAATGAAAATCCTTCTGCTCCAAGACTATCTCCGCAGCGGCGGCACCGAGCGGCAGTCGGTCCTGCTGGCCCAGGCGTTCGCCGCCGCCGGCCACCCCGCCACGCTGCTCACCTTCCGCCCCGGCGGGCGGCTCGCGCCCACCGTCGGTCCCGCCGTGCCCCACCAGGCCCTGCAGCCGTTCGACTGCGGGCTGGACTGGTTTGCCCCCGGGCTGCACCGCGCGGTCGCCCGGGCCGCCCCGGACGTGGTGCTCTGCATGGGGCGCATGGCCAATGGCCGCGCCGGCGGGCTCCAGCGCGCCTTCCCCCGCACCGCCGTGGTCGGGACCATGCGCACCGGCAAGCCGCTGCCCCGCGCCTTCCGCCGTTCGCTGGCCGCCGTCCGGCACATCGTCGCCAACAGTCAGGAGGCCCGGGCCCACCTCGAGGCGCGGCACGCCGTGCCCGGCGACCGGATCTCGGTCATCTACAACTCGCTCGTCTTCCCCCCGGAGCCGGAACTCGCGCGCGCCGAGGCGCTGCGCACCGCGCAGGGCGCGGGCCCCGCCACCGCCGTGCTGCTGTGCGTGGCCATGTTCCGCCCCGAGAAAAACCAGCGCGAACTGGTCGAACTCGCCGCCGCCCTGCCCGCCACCGGGGACTGGCAACTCTGGCTCGCCGGCGACGGTCCCGCCCGCGCCGCCTGCGAGCGCCTGGTCGCGCGGCGCCAGCTCGCCGCCCGCGTCAAGTTCCTCGGCTTCCACCGCGACCCCACCCCGCTCTACCGCGCGGCCGATGTGGCGGTGCACGCCTCGCGCAGCGAGTCGCTCTCCAACTTCCTGATCGAGGCCCAGGCGCACGGCCTGCCGGCGGTCGTCTACCACGCCCAGGGCATCGCCGAGTGTTTCGTGCCCGGCGTGACCGGCTGGGTGGTGCCCCCGGGCGACCGGGCCGCCTGGATCGCCCGGCTCGCGCCCCTGCTGGCCGACCCCGCCCGGCGCCAGGCCTGCGCCGCCCCCGCCCGCCAGCATGCCCGCCAGCAGTTCGACGCCCCGCGCCAGGTCCGCGCCTACCTCGACCTCTTCACCCGGCTGGTCGGCCCGGCCCCCGCCCCATGACCAGCCGCCAGCGCACCGATTCCATCGCCCGCTTCATCCGCGAGCACAACTACGCCGACCTCCGCACCCTCGCGGCCCGCTTCGGCGGCTCGCTTTCGACCGTGCGCCGGGCCCTCGACCAGCTCGAGGCCAGCGGCCTGGTCCGGCGCCACCACGGCGGCGCCTCCCTCGTCGAGACCGACGCCGTGGCCCAGGAATATGACTTCCTCACGCGCAACCAGCGGCATCCCGACGAGAAGTTCGCCATCGCCAGCCTGATCGCGGACCAGGTGCAGCCGGGCATGACCGTCATCCTCGACGGCGGCAGCACCACCTACGCCGTCGCCCGGCTGCTCGCCGGCAAGCGCCTGCAGGTCATCACCAACTCCCTGCCCATCGCCAGCCTCTTCAGCGAGGTCAGCAGCGCGGAGACGCTCGTCACCGGCGGCAGCATCTACAACCGGCTCGGCGTGCTGCTCGGGCCGATGTGCGAGGCGTCCTTCGACCAGGTCCACGCCGACCTCGCGGTCCTCGGCGGCGCCGGCATCACCGAGAACGGCATCTGGAACCACAACGCCCTGATGGTCGCCGCCCAGCGCAAGATGATCGGCGCGGCCGAGCGCACCGTGTTCGCCCTCGACAACTCCAAGTTCGGCCGCAAGGCCCTCAGCCTCACCACCCCCTTCGCCGCGCAGTTCACCATCGTGACCGACACGCGCCCGACCCCCGCCGTGGCCCGCGCGATCAACGCCGCCGGGGCCCGGCTCACCCTCGCCGGCTAGCCGGACAATCGCGCCCCCGCGGTTGAGTTTCCGCCCGGGTGCCCCATCTGTGTCCCCCTCCGTGGCTCCCACCTGCTCCGCTGAATTCATCCGCCTCCGCGGCGTCCGCCAGAACAACCTCAAGGGCTTCGACCTCGACCTCCCCCTCGGGCAGTACGTCGTCGTCACCGGCCTGAGCGGCGCCGGCAAGTCGTCCCTGGTCTTCGACACGCTCCACGCCGAGGGCCAGCGGCGCTACGTCGAGACCTTCAGCGCCTACACCCGCCAGTTCCTCGACCTGCTCGACAAGCCCCAGGTCGACCGCATCGAGAACCTCCGCCCTTCGATCGCCATCGAGCAGACCAACACGGTCAAGACCTCGCGCTCCACCGTCGGCACCATGACGGAGCTGACCGACTACTGCAAAGTCTGGTTCAGCCACGCCGCCGCCTGCTTCGATCCGGCCACCGGGGAACGGGTCGAGGACGACAACCCCGCGACGATCTGGGCCAAAACCGTCGCCGCGCACGCCGGCGAGACCGTGATCGTCGGCTTCCAGGTGACCCGGCCGGCCAACCTGACCTGGCCCGAGATCCTCCAGAGTCTCAAGGGCCAGTCCTACCTGCGCGTCCTCGTGCCGGCGGCCGCCGGCGCCCTCCAGCTCCATCGCCTCGACGACCTGCTCGCCGACCCCGGGCCGCTCGCCCCCGCCGCCCACCTCTACGTCGCCCAGGACCGGATCGCGCTCACCCCCGACCAGCACAACCGCTTTCTCGAGGCCACCGAGACCGCCCTCCACTTCGGCCAGGGGGAGGTCCATCTGTTCCACCCGCCGACCGCGACCGCCGGGCCCCGGCCCCTCGACCCGTCGGGGCATTTCTCCCGCGGGCTCCATTCGCCGCGGACCGGCCGCACCTTCCGCGCCGCCTCGCCCGCCCTGTTCTCCTTCAACTCGCCCCTCGGCGCCTGCCCCGCCTGCCGCGGCTTTGGCCGCGTCATCAACCTCGACTACCGCCTGGCCCTGCCCGACCCGTCGCGCTCGATCGACGCCGGCGCCATCAAGTGCTGGGAAAGCGCCATCTACGGCGAGTCCAAGCGGGACCTGCTCGTTTTTGCCCGCAAGCACAAGATCCCGACCGGGGTCCCGTTCGCCGCGCTCACCCCCGAGCAGCAGAGCTTCGTCATCGATGGCGAGCCCGGCTACGGCGAGGAAAACGGCAAGACCTGGCCCCAGTGCTGGTACGGCCTGAAGGGGTTTTTCCGCTGGCTGGAAAAACACACCTACAAGATGCACGTGCGGGTGTTCCTCGCCCGCTACCGCACCTACCTCCCCTGCCCGGACTGCGGCGGACGGCGGCTGCAGCCCGAGGCGCTGTGCTGGCAGTGGCGCGGGCGCACCCTCCCGGATCTTTACCAGCTCCCGGTCAGCGACCTCCTCGTCGCCCTCGCCGACGCCCAGCCCCCGTCCCGCGAGCATCCCGCCGCGCTCGCCTATGACTCCATCGTCACCCGCCTGCGCTACCTCGAGCAGGTCGGCCTCGGCTACCTGACCCTCGACCGCCAGTCCAAGACCCTCTCCGGCGGCGAGGTGCAGCGCGTCAACCTCACCAGCTGCCTCGGGACCTCCCTGGTCGACACCCTCTTCGTCCTCGATGAGCCCAGCGTCGGCCTGCACCCGCGCGATCTCCGCCGGCTCATCACCCTCATCCGCGCGCTCACCGCGGCGGGCAACACCGTCGTCGTGGTCGAGCACGACGAGGCCATGATCCGCGCCGCCGACCACGTCATCGAGATCGGCCCGGAGCCCGGCCGCCGCGGGGGGCACCTCGTGTACCAGGGCGCGGTGGCCGGGCTCGCCCGGTCACCCGCCAGCATCACCGGCGCCTATTTCTCCGGCCGGGAAGTGCTGGCCGCGCCCGCCCGGCGCCGTCCCGTCCCCGCGGCGCATCCCGCGCTCCACTTCACCGCGGCGACCAAGCACAACCTGCAGGCGCTCTCCTTCCGCCTGCCGCTGCGGCGCTTCGTCTGCCTGAGCGGCGTCTCCGGCTCCGGCAAGTCCACCCTGCTCGACCACGTGATTTACCAGGGGCTGCTCGCCCAGCAGGGGCAGCCGGCCGAGGACCCCGCCGTCATCCAGGCCATCCGCCGCGACGCGCCCTGCGGCGAGGTGGTCCTCGTCGACCAGTCCCCGCTCTCCCGCACGCCGCGCTCCAATCCCGCGCTCTACACCGAGGCCTGGGACCTCATCCGCGAACTCTACGCGCGGACCCCCGGCGCCCAGGAAGCCGGCTTCAGCGCCTCCTCCTTTTCCTTCAATGGCGGCGACGGCCGCTGCGACCACTGCCAGGGCCTCGGCTACGAGCGGGTCGAGATGCAGTTTCTCTCCGACGTCTTCGTGCCCTGCCCCATCTGCGCGGGCCGCCGCTTCAAGCCCGAGGTGCTCGCCATCCGGTGGGGCGAGCGCTCGATCGCCGACCTCCTCGCCACCAGCGTCACCGACGCGCTCCCGCTCTTCGCCGAGCACCCGGCCATCCGCACCCGGCTCGCCAGCCTCGAGTCCGTCGGACTCGGCTACCTCACCCTCGGCCAGCCCCTCAACACCCTCAGCGGCGGCGAGGCCCAGCGGCTCAAGCTCGTCCGCTACCTCGCCGGCTTCGCCGGCGCCCCGGCGCCCGCCGCCAGCCGGGCCCCCGCGCTGGACGCGCCCCCCGCCGGCGCCCTGCTGCTGCTCGACGAGCCGACCACCGGCCTCCACCGCCACGACGTCAAGCGACTGCTCGCCGTGCTCCAGGCCCTGGTGGACCGCGGCCACAGCGTCGTCGTCATCGAGCACAACCTCGACGTGCTCAAGTCCGCGGACTGGATCCTCGAGGTCGGCCCCGAGGCCGGCGCCCGCGGCGGGCGCATCGTCGCGGCGGGCACGCCGGAACAGCTGGCGGCCGCGGACACGGCCACCTCGCCCTTTCTCCGCGCCGCCCTCGCCGCGGAGGGTCGCGGAGCGGCGGCCGCGGAGGATCCCGGGGCGGTGGTGGTTCCGCCCGTCCACGCGCCCGGCGAGCTCGTGGTGACCGGGGCGCGGGAGCACAACCTGAAGAATCTCTCCCTCGCGATTGCCCACCGGCAGCTGACGGTCGTCACCGGCGTCTCCGGCTCGGGCAAGTCCACGCTCGCCTTCGACATCGTGTTTGCCGAGGGCCAGCGGCGCTTCATGGAGGCGATGTCGCCCTACGCGCGGCAGTTCGTCGAGCAGCTGCCCCGCCCGGCGGTCGACCGGATCACCGGCATCCCGCCCACCGTCGCGATCGAACAGCGGGTCACCCGCGGCTCGCGCAAGTCCACCGTCGCCACCATCACCGAGGTCGCCCAGTACCTCCGCCTGCTCTACGCCCGGCTCGGGGTGCAGCACCACCCCGAGTCCGACCAGGCCGTCACGCCGCTGTCGCCCGGG
>CAIKTR010000125.1 GCA_903830425.1 uncultured Opitutia bacterium | reverse complement strand
CGCGAAGAAGGGCAATGTGATCGACGCCATCAGCAACTGGGTGCAGGCCGCTGTCTCGGTCATCTCAATCGCCTTCACGGTGGTCGCCGCCCTGGCGCAAGCCGCGGTCGGCAACATGGTGGCGGCGGCGGCGCTCATTGTTTCCGCGACGGCGCTCGGGGTGCAGTTGGGCGGGCAACTCGTGCTCGCCATCGATTCGACCATGAAGGCGACCGGGGGTGCGGGCTTCTTGAGCCCTTCGCAGCGAGCCGACTGCGAGAAGGTCATAGAAATCGCCGGCTACGTTTCCATGGCCGCCGGCGCCATTGGCATGATCGGCGGCATGGCCGGGGCCCTGGGCACCGCGGCCAAAGAAGCCGTCGCAAAGGGCGGCGCCGAGGCCGGTAAATCCGGCATGCGCCTGCTGGCTGAACAGGGCGTGGCGGCGGCGAAGGAGGCCGTCAAATCCGTGGTTGATGACGCCCTGACCGCCATCAGGGCATTTATGGATAAGCCGCTCGCGGTCATGGGCAACGCGATGAAATCTTTGGCCAACTCCCTCGATGAAGCCATGACTGCGGCCGACGATGCCATGCGTTCGGCATGGAATACCACCAAGGCGGCTCCCGGAAAGTTACTCCAGAGCGCCAAGGACTTGCCCGGCAACCTGGCCAAGGGCCTGAAGGAACTGCCCGATGATATAGCGAGGGCGGCCAGGTCTAATTTCACGCTACAAGGGCATGTCGACCGCTTGAGCAACATGGGGGCGGGTCTGACCGAACTCCCCCTGCAAGGCCTCAGCGCCAGAACAAATGTCCTCTTGGATGGGACGATGCAAACAGTGAATGCCGCGGCGATGTCCGCATTGGCCAATAAAACTGGCGAAGCGGTCATACAAAGCTCGGGTGATGCCATCCAAGCCAACCTGGATATAAAAAGCGCGGATCTCAGGCTCACCACCGAACAAGCCCAAGCGGCCCAGAAGAAACTCGCCGCGGCCATCGAGCAACTTACCGCTCTCATCGGGCAGTTACAGGATGCCCTGAAGGAGACCTTCGAGAAAATGCAGGAAGTGATGCAATTGATTTTCGGCTGCGTCAAAGAAGCCGCCGAGGCCATGACCGTCCTGATCGCAGCCCAGCACGCCTAGAGCCTGCGCCCCATTCACCACCAACCACCCAACCGCTAAATTCCTTCCATGTCGATCGCACCTATCACCACCCCTGTCTATGTTACTGCACCGCTCTCGGACGCCTCGCTCGAGACCCCCGGCCGGATCGGCGCCGGTTTGGCCCGTGGTTTGGCTGCCCAAGCCACCTTGACGGTCCTCCCCCGACAAGCCGCCGACTCAACCACCAGCACGACCCCGGTGCAACTGCAGGCCCCCGCCTTGGCGACCGAGCTGACTACGGGCATCGCTGCGGCCTGCAGTCAGCTCGCTGCCCCGCTGCCCGATGCCGTGATCAATACCTACGCGGACATGGCCAGCATCATGAATGATTTCGACGCGGCGCTTCAATCCGGCACGCCACTCACCGCCGATCAACTCGCTGCGTTAGAGAGCCGCGCCGACGCTGTCGTGCGGACCCTGACCGACATCGTGACCAATTCAACCTATCCGAATTTCACGGATTTCTTAAAAGACCTGATCAACATTGCCCAGGAACTGCGCCAGCTGATGAGCGAAATGAAAGCCGAGGCGATCCAAGGCAAATTCGATCTGCAAGTCGCCGCGGCGGACAAGCGGCTTCAAGGGGCGGAGAAAGAGAGGGATGCCGCTGTCACCTCAGCCAAGGCCGATCGAACGGACGCCTGGGCCAGTTTTGCGGGCGCACTGGTCGGAGGGGGGATGGGAGCGGCCTATGGAGGCGGAAACGCGGTGGCCACCGCATCAATTAATCAAATGTGGAACAGTCTAATTACATCTCCCACGAAAGCCGCGACCAGTAATGACCGAATTGATGCAGCCAACACCAGGTTAGAAGGAGCAGGATTTACTCATGATGCGGACATCATGGACGCGCGGGCAGGCCTGAAGGACGCCGAGATCGGCAAAGCCGACGACCTGCGCACGTCGATGGCCACCCTGCGCGACACCATGCTGCGACTGCTCAGCGACTTGATCGCCGCGCAGCAGGGGGCGCTCCGCGCCGCCAATTCGGTTTAATATCCCGTCCCGATAATTTCGTCCGCACTCTCCCACTGCCAGAATTACGCCGCCGTAACGACACTTGGGACTACGCACGCTCCAATAATTCGACGACCCGTTCCGCAAGCGCTCGCTACGGACAAGAGCCAGTTTCGCGTCGCGGTCGAACGGCCTTCGCGCGGGATGGTCAGATCCGGGTATCGGATCCGCTGCTCCAGAGACCTTAGACCGCGCCGCTCAATCCATGAATAGCCAAACCGAACTCGACCTCGACACGATGATCACGGACCTCGGCGCCTTGGTCGCAGCCGCCGAAATTCGCGCCTACCCGCCGAATTTGTGGGTCGTCGCACTCAACGACACATTCTCCATTGCGATCGAGTACCTTGAAGCTGCTGGGGTCCTCGTGCTCGGAGCCGAGCTTGGTCTGCCCCCCGCCGGGCAGGAAGCCGATACCTACTCCTTGCTCCTGCAGGCCAATGCCCTCTGGCGCGAAACCGGCGGCCTGCACCACGGACTCGATGGGGCCACCGGCATGCTGACCCAAACCTATCGCGTCCAACTCACCGGCCTCGACCTGCCCGGGCTGCACGGGCGCGTGCAAAATTTCATCGCCGCCGCCCTGCACTGGCGCGCCATCATCGCCACCCCGCATCGTCCGATCATGGACGAGATCGCCCCGACCGAAAATTTCACCCGCGTCTGAGACCAGCCCTTACCCCGCCCCCCATGCCCATCAGTTTCCAACCCGCCAACAAAGCCGAACTGCGCGTCGAGATCGGCCGCACCAGCCTCGAGCAACTGCAGCAATTCCAGGCCGACGCGGCCGGCAAGGGCGGAGGCCAGATTCGGGCCAAGGCCAATGAGGACGGCTCCTACACCCTTTACGTTCCGGCCGACACGAAGATCCGGCTGAGTGGTCTCGCGAGCGCCTTGGGCTTCAAAGGGTACGGCCAAACCGAGCGCACGCAGAAACAGGATCTGGCGAAAGACCTCGTGAAGGAGATCCTGTCCCGCCGCTTGCCCCAGGAGGGGCTGGCTCCGGGCGCCACGACGGCCCGCACCCTGCACACCACAGTGGGCCGGGGCGGTGAGGGCGCCCAAGCAACCAACCGCTGGAAGGACTCCGTCGGGGAGCGCACCGCCGCCCTGCTCTCGAACATCGACCAGTTCGCCGATAATATTACCAGCCTCGGCAACCGCCTGAAGGAAGCTGAGGGCATCAGCGCCGCTCAGACCACGGGCCTCGGGCGGAAGGTGGATTCACCGCCCTACCGGAGCCTCGACGGCATCATGAACCAGCCGCACATGCGGGCCGCCTTTGGCCGCTACATGAAGGAGTGCAACGTGGGGGAAAACTTCGATTTCATGTGTCAGGTGAATGCCCTGAAGCAGGCCACCACGTCGCAGGCCAAGCTCGCCATCGCGAGGGATATCGTGGCCGACCGCCTGCCGGCAGGCCCGACCTCAGGGCGCGCAGCCGGGGACGAAGCCATCAATATTTCTGCCAAACTCACGGGGATAATCGAGCAGGAGGTCAGCGACCTTGCCAGCCGCCGCCCGCTTTCACCCAACGATCTCACCCGACTCGATAATGCCTTCGATGATGCGCTGAAAGTGGTCAAAGGCTTCATCCCGGAGAAACAGGGCAACATCCAGCCCATGAGCATCGCCGGCTTCATGGCCTCGGAACGCTTCCAGGAGGGTCTCGGCGCCATCGGCGCCGATCAAGCCCACGCGAAGCTCGGCGCCAACGCCGAGGCGGCGAACACCGTCCGCACTGCCGTCATGGGGTACGAAGCCAGCGGCCAACTCGGACGCGACGTGGAGACCAGGCTGCAGGAGATGATTCCCGCGCGCTCCGCCGAATTCGAGAATCGAGGCACTTTTGAGAACGCGCTGGCACGGCCCGCCATTCATGACGCCTTCATGACCCATCAGGGGACCGAGTTCTCCACGGAGAATCTGCAATTCTACGATCAGACAAAATCTCTTTCTGATCGTGCGGCGGCCCTCCCGCTCGCCCCAGGGGGAGCGGACGGACGTTCCGCCGTGAATCGCGCAGCCCTGCAACAGCTGGCGGATACTGCCCAAGTCATCGTCAACACGTTCGTGGCAGCATCCAGCGAGGCCCAGGTGAATCTGCCCAACGCGACCGGCAATGCTGCCAGCGCCGGAGCGACCATCGCCGCTCTGGCCAAACTCCAGCAGGGCATTGCGGAGCTGGAATACGTCAGACTGGATCATCCCACGGCCGGGCCCGCGCAATTTGCAGAACGCGAACAGGCCTTGAAGGAGGGTCTGGCGACACTGTTCCAGCCGGCTCAGAAAGAAATTAGTAACTTGATGCATCGGGATTCCGGCAGCCGCTTTCAGGCAAAATCGGAGTTCAGCCAAGCCATCGTGGCCTCCGTTAAGGCGGATACGAATGCGGTGACGGCCACCCTGAAGCTGGAATTCCAGCAGCGACTTGCGCGTGACCTGAATATTGAGGCGATGGACCTTCCCCCCGCGCCCCTACCCCCGACCCCCGCCGCCCCGGCCCAGGCTTCAGCCACCGTCCCCTCCGCCCGCGCGGAGGCCCAGGAAATATCCGGCGCGGCAACCCCGTCCGTCGCGACACCACCCGCGGGCAACTTTGAAGGTAGCGAGGCCGTCAGTCGCCTGTTCGAAGGGCAATTGCAGGCCCGGATCGAGCGCGAGAATCTGGCAGCGCCGACCGCGGCTTCCCAGCCTGCAGCCAGCGGCGCCCCGAATTCGGCTCCGATCGACGCCAATTATCCTGCCGAATACCAAGACCTGGCGCCCAATCTAAAAACCGAATACCGCGGATTTATCGAGGTCGGGATGAGCCCTGAGGATGCCCTAGCCGCCGTCCTCCGTCCGGAAGCGAATGCGCCCCGGTCGCCGGCGATCGCGCCCGCCGCCTTGCGGCGCATGGTGGCGGACTACGCACCCACCGCGCAAAGCGCCATCGCCGACTTGCACCGCACCACCACGGCCATCCGCGATTCCAGCCTCTCGCCTTTCGAAAAAAACCAATTGACCGCCACGGCGAACTTCAAATGGGAGGTGGCCAGAGGCGGCGCGCGCGCCGTCGAAAATCAGCAGCGCAAAACCGGGTTTGACGCCGCGCTCTCCGGTGTCGGCCTGCGCCCCTTTGAAGCCGGCGGAGGCGGCCATTGCATGTTCCATTCGATGGCCCATCAGCTGAACGGCACCACGCCCGCCGGACTGGGAGCGCAAGCCGCCATTCGCACTAACCTGCTCGCCCGCCTCGCGACCCTGACGCCCGCGCAACAGGCCTTCGTTACCGATGCACGCACACCGGCCGACATCACGGCCGGACTCGCCGAGCTCACCGGGGTGCTGCAGCGCGGCATCGCCGCCCGCGGCGATGGCGACAGCGGCATCTGGGGCGACAAGGGGCACGCCCGTCTTTTGGCCGTGCAGACTGGGCGCCCCGTGGTGCTGGTCAGTTATCTGGAAAAAATCCAGGTATTCAACCCCCTGACCCTCTCATCCAATTCCTTCGAAACACCCGCCGCCGCCGATCTCGCTGGGTTGATGACTGGCCGCACTCCCGCGATTGGTCTGTATCACACCGGTGGAAATCACTGGCAGAGTATGACGACGACAGCCGCGGCGGCTCCGTCGAGGACCGTGTCAGCCGCGCCCACAGGCACCCCGCCGCCAGACACCGCGGTCCTCGACGACCTGGCACCGCGTTTCAAGGCTGCTTACAACAGTCTCATCCTCAATCAGGGCATGTCGCCGGCGGACGCGCTCAAGGCCGTTCTGAGCGACATCGACAATATTTGATCCTCCAGACTAAACCGCGGCGCGACGGCACGAGTCAAAGGTACGCCGTCGCCTAGCGCCACCGGGATCCCCCATGCTCAAAACCACGAAAGATGGCGCCGTGTGGCTCGTCACCCAGCCTGACCATGGCGAACTTGCCGGCTATCTGGCTGCGCACTGGGGCAACGCCGTGTTCACGCGTCCTGGATCGCACGCGTCCGGACCGGCGTCCGAACGGCTGCGGGCCGCATGGGTGTTCGCCGTCGCGCAGCACGACAACGGCTGGTGGGAATGGGAAGCCCAACCCGATGTGGCCGCGGCTGGCGGCCTGCCGCTGGGGCTGGCCGAGGTGCTCGCCGACCAGCAGGCCGGCATGGAACGCTGGCGCCGGGGGTTGCGCCGGTTTCCGCGGGCGCCCTTCTCCAGCCTGCTGATCAGCCACCATGCGCACTGGCTCTATGCCGCCCGGGCATTGTCCGACCCGGATCCCGCCTTCAACCATCCGCTGTTTTGGCAGGGTGCTCCAGAGCAACTGTATCCCGGCAGCCTCGCGGCACCGCTGGCCTTTCTCGACGAAGTCGCCCAGCTGCAGCAGCCCTGGCGGGAAGAAGTGCGCGCCGACCCAGTCACCGCCCCGTGGCTCGAGCCGGCCAGCCTGCGGCCACTCGTGCGCCTGCTGCAGCTGTGTGACGGTCTCTCGCTTGCGCTCAGCTCGGCGCTCGTGCCGGCCCGCTCGGGTCCGGCCCGGGGCTTCGGCGCGGACGCCTTTGAGTTACGCGACGCGCCGCGGGGCGGCTGGGATGACCGTGTGACGATCGTGGCCGAGCCCACCGGCTCGCGGCGCCTCGCCCTGAATCCCTACCCCTTCGACCGCGACCCGCTGCCGATTGCCCTCCCGGTACGCATCGTGGCGCCAGGCTCCGGCGCGGGGCAGCCGCTCGCCGCCTGGTGGCACGGCGTGCCAAGGCAGCTCTTCACCTGCGAGCTCACCTCCGGCGTCTAGGACCGTCGCGGACCCCACTCCGGGACGCTCGAAGTTAATGAAACCGAACCCCCATCGGGATCGGGTCATGGAAGCATCCAATCGCCATTGACCGCATACCGGCAACGCCGTCCGGAACTACTCGCGAAGACTACGGAGCATAAGCCGCATTTCCCGCGTGGGAAACCGCTCACCTGAATGGGTGAACCAAGCCCTATTGCGTTTGTAAAACCGAGGGCCGGTAAAGCCTTATAACGCTCATTAATCCCTCAAGCTTCTCCTCCTCGATGCATATCATCCCTGGCCAGTCTCTGGAACACGTTCGTGTCATCGTGCAGGCCTTTGGCGCCACCGCCGGCATGCCTTTTCTCCAGCTCGACGACCAAGGCTCAGCGGCGGTGCGGCTGGGATCCGGCGTCCGACTCGAGTTGGAATACGCGGCCTCGTCCGATCGCCTGTTCGCCTACGTCGAAGTGCTCGGCGCACTGCCGCAGGAATCCGCGCAGTGGGTGGCGGTCGCGCGAGAGAGCGTGCAACTGATGTCAAATTACGGCTTCAGCCTCGGCCTCGGAGAGGTCGCGGGCTCGGATCTTCTGTTGGCAATGGCCTCCCTGCCGGCGGCCACTCTCACCGAAGACATTTTGGGCGAAACCCTCCTTGAGTTGGCCGCGGTCGCAAGCGCCGCCGCCGATCGCCTGCGCGATCTCCCGCACGACCCCGAGACCACGGACGACACCGGCACCAGCGCCGATCTACAGGTCATCCGGGTCTGATCCTTCACCTCGACACAACTCGCACATGCCCAATTCCATCCAGGCCCCGTCCAATCCCATCCAGGCCACTCCGCTCCAGCCCGGAGGCGCGACCAACTTGGGCAACTCGATCAAGCAGTCGTGGTCGAATACCTTCGCCGCGAGCAAACCGCTGTTCGCCGCGCGGGTAGTCGCCAACCTCACAGGAGTCGGTGCGCTGATCGACCTCGCCGCCACCTCCTACGTCCACTCCCGGGCCGCGGCCAAGCTGGGCGAGACCGCGCAACCGGCGGCCCCCGCCAGACTCGCGCAAAACCGTCCGACCCAGCCGCACCAGCAGGCGAACAAGCAACTCGCGCAGGACTACTCCCAGCCCACAGCCGACGCTTTTCGCAATCTGTTCGCCAGTCGGGCCGCAGATGCCGGCGGGCGGATGGACCTTGCCCGTGTCGACGTGGCCAGCCTGTCCAGGACCATCGTCAAGAAGATCGAGAAGGAATCCAACGGCGGTCGTAATCCCGTCAGCGAGGAAACCGCCCGAGACATCGCCCAGACGCAGATCGACAAGTTCATCGGGACCAAGACGGCCCTGCTGAACGCCGTCACGGGTCAAAACCTCCCGCCGGCCGAGGCAGAGCTGGTGACCCGGTTCGCGCTCACCCATGACATCAGGAACGCCCAGACCCTCACCGCCGCCCTCAGCCTGAGGGCCGACGTCGCAACCCTGATCGGCCAGTTGCAGGATCCCGATCTCTCCCGTCGCGACCTGATTGGCGGTCTCTCCCAATATCAGCGCGCCTACGACGCCGCCCTGACCCCGCTGGTAATTGGCAAGACCGCCGAGGACTTCGGGGCCGACGATATCGTCGCCTTCGGCTCCGACGCCCTTGAGCTCAACATGTTGCTGATGCCCACTGAGGCCGCAGCCGATGGGGAAATCGGCGGGTTTGAGAGCACTTGGCGGGAGCTTTTTGGCCTGGTGAAGGAGCCGGACATTCGGGAACTCCGGGAATCGCTCCAGACCGCCATCTTCAACGGCGAGGGTGTGAGCATGGCGAGCTTCGCCAAGCTGCGGAGCCTCTACGATACGCTCGGCCTCGTGACCCATCACGCGGGAACCATGGCGGGGGAGAATCGCGACTCCATCCGGGATGCCAGCAATATCGAGGGCAACCTGCCGAACCTCGACGCCGTGCCCGCGGACATCATCGAGGGTCTCAATCTCGGCGGGATGGCCGATGTCCAGTACAGCACCGGCAAGCAGATCGCCGCCGTGGCGGACCCGGCGGCGCGGATGATGCTCTCCAACGCCCACTCGACCGCGGACGCGACGCGGGAAATCACCGGGCCCAATGCCAAGAAGATGACCGCGGACGAGCAGGATGCCTTCGTGGCCCGCCTCGGGGCGCAGGGAGAAGCGCTGTCGTCCTCGATTCATCGGCTCGACGGGGCTTCGGGAAACCAGGCGCTGCGGGAGCGGATCATCGGAGAACTCAACGGCGAACTCCAGGGGGTGTCCGCCAAGTTGCAGGATCCCGCGCTGGCCGACGCGGTCCTGCGTCGCGATGTCGGACAACTCGCCAACCTCGACAACCGCCAGGTCATGTCCAATGCGCTCGGCAACGCGAACGGCGCGGCGGAGCGGACTTCGGCCAATCCGGCGCGGCTGGCCGCGCCCGAACGGGCGCAGTTCCTGACGGAACTTCGGACCCAACGGGACACCCTGACCATGATGCGCGCCGCCGTCAACGGCCGCACCGGCGACGACGGCGTGCGGGCGAGGGTCTCGGCCGCTCTCGACCGCCAGCTCGACCAGATCGAGGGCAAGCTGAAGAGCCCGGCGTTCGGCGACCTCATGCGCAAGGAGATGGAGACCGCGGCCGCCGCGCGCCTGAAGGCCCCGGACGGCACGCGGCCGGCAGAACATTTCAACAACCTCATGAACGACCCGACGATCCGGGGTAGCCTGCGGGCCTACCTGACCTCGACGCTCCAGGTTGAAAATCTGGATTTTTACGATGCGATCAGGACCTTCCAATCCGAACTCGGACGTACGCCGCAGACTAACACCCCGGCGCAGCTGCTCGCCTTCGCGGCGGAAATCGACGGGCGGTTCATCGGCTCAGGCTCGGAGAAGGATATCAACTTGGCGGCGGCGCTCGTAAATCAGTTCGAGCAACAGGTACTGACCATGCAGCTGGCCTCACCCCAGCAACTCGTCACCCTTCTCTCCACCTCCGGCCCGGGCTCGTTCCAGGATACCGTCCAGAAAGCCGCGGACGAAGTGAGCAAGCTGCTGAGGACGAACTCGGGGACCAAATTCACGCAGTTTTTCGCCACCCAGCAGGCCAGTGCGCAGATCAATGCTGGCATCGAACGCAATCTCGCGAGCCACTTGACTCAGGCGCTGACCGAAGATGCCCAGAAGCCGCTGGGCGCCCAGCCCAGCGGACCCAAGTTCCCGGAGGACCCTGCAGCGGAGGCCCGGTTCAAGGGACTAGCGGCGAACTTCTCCGACCTGTTCATGGCCGACTTCCTGCGCAACGGCGTGACCGTCGGCGATCGGGCCATTTCCGCCCCTGGCAACGGCGACGGCCCCCGGGCGCTCGCTCGCCTGGAGGAACTCATCAGTGCCTTCGGCGGAGACGCCGCCCTCGCGGGCAACGTGACGCGGATGCTCGGGCAGAACATCTCCGGCGCGCTCCAGCAGGGACTGTATCTGGACCAGTTCGGGCAGGGCTTGGTCGAGAAGTACAATGCGGACCTGCCCGACCAGGACACCCAGACGGTGGCACTGTCCATCTCCGGCCAGGCCGACGGCACGTATCGCGCCACCTACGCGTTCTCGCAGCAGACGCAGAAAAACACCGAACTGCGCGCCACACTGGAGATGACAATCAACCCGCTCACTCTCGATCCAGGCACCCCGCCCACCATCCGCCTCGATCGCTTCGACTACCGGATCGGTGCTGCAACGCCGGAGCCGACTCCCGCCGCCGCTTCCGCGCCCCGGGCCCTCACCGGGCTGGAACAGTTGATCCAAGCCCGGGCGGCCCTCCGCCGAGACGGGGAAAATGAACCCGTGAATCCGGACGCCCCTCCGCCCGCCGCCGCGCAGCCCGGCCCTCGGCCGCTGGTGTCCACTCCGGTCGCCCCCGGCGATGACCCCCTCACCCGCAGGACGTGACGCCCGAGGCAGTTTCAATCCACGCCCCACCGTTCATGAGCAACCCTCCCTACGCCGCACTAATCAGGGACTTCCTGTCCACCGGAGTCATCGAACCGGCTCCGCCTCTACCCGAAAATCCCGGGCTGCTGGAGTTCAAGGCCGGAGAGTTCACCTGTTCGGTTTTCCCGCTGGAGGGCGAGCTGCAGGTGGTCATTCAGTCCGAAGTGATGCGTCTTGACCAACTCACGGTCGAGCAGGCCCAGGCCGCGAGCATGCTCCTCCACGGGCTCAACTGGGCCGCACGGGTGGGCAACGGCATCATGGCCATGATCGATGCCCACGGCACCGTGGTCGTCTCCAAGACCAGCGAGATTCAGCGCCTCGACGGCAAGCGTCTGGGCGAGGAGATGGCCGCCGTGCTCGAAGCGGCCGAGAATCTTGCTCCCGTCGTGAAAGGATCGCCCCGCCCGCCGCATTCATCCGCTAGTCCACCCGCAGCTTCCCCCTTGGATATCCACCGCTATGCCTGAAATTACCCTGCGCCCAGATACTTATCAGATTGCGGCCGACAAGACGGTGGCCGCGTCGTCCAGTCTGGATGCCGGGGCCGCGCAGGACCAGCTGAAGGAAATTCGCGGCAGCCTGATGACAGCCCAGAATACGCTGCGCAGCGGATACCTCAGCCTCCAGAGTTCAAGCGACGGGCAGTTGACCATGGAAAGCCGGAGCAGGCTCAATCCCTTCGGGGATAAACAGGGGGCGGCAACCTTCGTGCGCGAACTCATCAACAAGGCCTACGGTGATCAGATTGGCCGAATGGATGTCGTTTCCAAGGGCCATCTGCACGACGCCATCGAAAACTATCTTCAAGCGAAGGGCGGAAAATTGGGCACCGCGAGTTTTGTGAAGCTGCTCGACACCTTGGAATCCGCCTCGGCGGGGGCCACCGCCTGGGGAGCAGCGCCCGCGCGCGGATCGATCGCCCTTGAGGGGTCGCGCCTCAATTTTAGCGATCAGGCACTCTCCCGGCGGGAGCAGTCGGGTCTCAATACCTACCAAAACAACCCGAAAGCCTACCAGATCACCGAGAGGCCGACGGCCAGCCCGGTACTCCAATCCGGGCAACCTGACCACGCGGCCGGCGCGCGTTTTTCCCAGTCACTCAACCACGCGGTCGGGAGCGCCGCCTGGCTGCACCAGTCCGCGCTCAGCAACCCCTCCTCCGCCCTTTCGCCGTGGCGCCGGTCGGTCGAAATGAACCAGCTGGCAACCCTCGCGGGGACCCCCGTGGCCAATCCGAACGACATCCAGGCGGAAAACGGGAAAACCATCGCTCGCCTGGACGCATTGATTCTCGCCGAGATTCCCGGCCTGCCCCCGGGTACGCCGGGCGGCCTGGCCGCACTCGACAGCCTTCCGCCCGCGTTGCTGGGCTCGCCCGCCGGGATCGGCCTGACCCTCGTGGTCAACACGGCCAAGGAACTGCGCGCCCAGGTGGAGACCGATGGGGCGATCGCCCGGTCGCTGACCGGCGCCGAGGAGGCCTCCCGGCACCTTGAGGCTCCGGCCAAGACTACCAGCGCCCATCTGGCCAAGATCGCGGCAGAAGCCGTGGTGAAATTGGGTGACGGCCAGGGCCTGCGAGGCGACGCACTCGCAGCATTCACCCGGCTGAAAGCGGAAGCCTCGGACGTGCTGACCCGGATCCAAGCCAATGCAGCCCAGGACGACCTTGACCTGCCCGGAGACGATGAGGAAGTGAACGCGGATGATGCACTCCCAGGCGCTGCAATCCCGGACGAGGTGCAGAATCTCCGGGACCTGCACGAAGAACTCCAAGGGTGCCTCGAAGAACTCCAGGCCACCCTGCTCAGTCTGAAAAGTCCGGCGAAGACCAAGGAAGAGCTCTCCGTCAAAATCGCGATGCTCAGCAGTTTGGCCACGGCGAGCACAGATCTCGGCCAGACGACGAAAGAGGCGATGGGACTGCTCGAACCGCTGGTGCGCCAGCGCCCGGCTGGTGGCGAGGCGAACGGACTCCAGGAGCAGATCAAAGTCGGCCACGACCTCTTCAAGCGGATGGACCTGGGCATGGACGAGCTGACGCCCGCGAACGTCGCCGTGGCCATGAAGGCGTTCGATGCCTTGAAGGCCCTCGAAACGCTGGGCCAAGGGCGGGATCAGGTCACCGTCCGGCCGATCAGGGATTTCGTCGGCGAGCTGCTCTCTCCGCGCAACCTGTCCGGCACCGGCGACGCGTCGCGTCTCCTCGAGCTGTGCAACAGCCATATACCCCTGCTGAAGGAATTGAGCGAGCGCCCCGACCTGTTGAGCGGAGCCGGGCTGCCGCCGGAACTCAGCCAAGGACTGGCAGCGTTCCTCCACGCCAACAGTGAATATATACAAGCCGGCGCCCTGCCTCCCACCGACGATCTGATGGCCCCGCTGGCGGCCGCCATCGACACGGCGGTGACAAACTTTAAGCCGGATTTTCTCGCCGCCCAGCTCACCCTGACCAGTCCCGCCACGCAGAAGCACACGTTTCTTGCCACGGTTTTCGCCCAATACTACGCGAAGTCGGATCTGCAGGACCAGAAGGCCATGGTGGCCTCGCTGCTGCGCGAGTGCGCGATCAGCGGCGCGGCCGCAACCCCGCCCGAGCAGCAGCAGCAGATGCTGGCCCTGGTCAAGGGTGCCGGGCCCCTGCTCCAGAAATATCTCCAGCAATTCGCCGAGAGTTTTTCCGATCCCAACGTGCAGGCCCTGATGAAGGCCGTGAAACACGACCTGAGCCCGATTCCCACCGATTTGAGAAATGCAGCCCTGAGCGAAATCATCGAGCATTCCCAGCGAACTGGGCGCCCCATCGCGGGGATCTCCGAGCTCCGGGACTTGGGGGCCGCCTCCATCGCGCAGGCCTTCAAGATGACGCTCAATTACAGTGATGGCCGGCAGCCGGCCAGCCAGGAAGTGGTCGTCAAATTACTACGCCCCGGCCTTGCCCAGCGCGCTGCGCGGGAAGACGCGGTCCTGGCGGAGATCGCGCAGAGCTGTTCCAGCGCCATGCTCACGGAGTTCCGGGATTTCTCCACCGACGTCCAGGACGAGATGCTGATGAAGAAGGAGCACGCCAATCTGGAACGCGCGGGGAGGTTCAACCCGTCCCTCTTTGCCACGTTGACTGAGTCGACCAGCGTCCGGGCGGTTAAAGCCCATGCTTCCTCCCAAGCATCGGATTCCTACGTGATGATGGAGCTGGCGCCCGGGAAGACCATGTCCGAATGCATCGATGCGCTGTTTAAATCCAAGCCGGCTCCCGGGGACCACGCCGCCATTCGGGCCCGACTCGACCTGGGCGCAAAACTGCAGGCGGCGATGCTCGCGCTCAGTGCGAAATGGTTCGAGGAAGGTCTGCTGGGCAGTGGTTTCTTCCACGGCGACCTGCATGGCGGAAATATCATGTTCGCCGCGGATGGAACGGACCAGCACGGGAATCAGATCAATGCGAACGGACTTTTGACCATGATTGATTTCGGCAACGCCCATGAACTCCAAACGCTGCACAAGGAGGTCCTGATGGGGCTGTTCGTGGGGCTGCTCGCGGGAAACGTCGACGCTGTCATGAGCAACCTGGATCGGTTGCTGCCCCCAGACGCGCAGGCCAAACTCAACGCGCCAGACCCCAACAACCTGAGCAGCCTGCTTTCCGCCCTCCATCCCGGCACAGTCCGGGATTCGGCGATGGCGGCACTCGGCGAACAGCTGCCGATGATCATGGGCTCCGTTGCACGCGGCCTTCCAGACTTGGGCGGCGTGGATCTGGCCGCACTCGCCAAGGCGGTGAACACCAACGCCCAAAGATTCGCCACCAGTTGCGAGCGCTGGAGCACAAACTCCGGCGGGCTTTCCAGCGAGACCGTTCATGCTGAGATATCGGCGGCCAGCGGCGGACGTAAGTCCGAAGGCATGGCAGCCGCGCTTAATAAGAGTGCCGCCGACAAGGCGTTTCTGGCAGCGCAAAATCTGCCGCTGAACAATCCCCTGCGCGCGACCTACCTGGCCGCGACCACCACCTTGCGAGATGAAGCCAGCAAGGTCGTAGCCGCCTACATTAGCCTCAATTACTTGACTCAGCCCTCCTTCGGCCCAGCTGACTCCGCCACAGGGGTGCGCGAGCGGATTCCGCCGGCGATCCACTTGCACATGTGCGGCGAACCCAACGCTACCCGGAATAATATGCTGATCAGCAATATCCAACGGGACGTAAACCGAGCCACGCCTGAACAGCGCATGAATTTGGCCTCAAAGACCCTCGAATCGATTGTGGATGCCTTGAACGTCCATGACATCGCCGTGCCTCCCGCGTTTGCGAAATTCGTCAAATCGCAGGGCATGCTGGAGCGGGCCATCGATAAACTGGGCGCGGAAAATCGGTCCAACCACAATTTGTTGCCCGAAAATCAAAGGCGGACGGGCGAAGACCAAAATTATCAAAAGACTTTCTACGCCGCCGTGAATGACATCTACAGTAACCCCCTGAATGTCATCAGAGTAAACGGCCTGCTGGGTTCGGCCGGCCGGGCGGGTCTGGCAGATGCGAGGACTCAGCAAAGGGCGGCGCAGGCAGGAAACAACTGAAAGACCCGACCTTAATATTCCGCGTAGTGGCGCTGTTTCCTCGGAACAGTGGCGCCGTTCAGAGCGCACGCGGCCAAACCCTGGTGCGGCTACAGCTCCACCCGCGCAGCTAGCGCATCACCAGCACTCCAATGCCAATTACCAACGCCGCCTCCCCACTGCAACCGGTGCAGCCTGTCTCCACCGAACCGCTCCTACCGGCTGGCAGCAACCCGGTCGCCCTGACAGAAGGACGCACCGTCGCCCAGGGAACGCCGGCCCAGCCACCCCAGAATGTTCGCCAAGAAGGCCCCCAAGGAGCCAACCGAGCCCTCCGCAATGAGGACCCACAACGCAACGACTCTGGGTCCGTACTGGCAAACTTGGAAACCGACGCCCGCGCGCTCCGGACAGGCCTCACGGCGGCAGGGGTGCGCCCAACACCGCAGCAGGCGAACCAGCTCCTCAACCAAGTCACGCTCGCACAGCAAAACCTCAACCGGCTCAGCAAGCTCGACCAGAGCACCCTCAGCCCGGCTGTTCGCGAGCTGACTAATAATTTGACCGAACTGGTTTCAGCTAACACGCGAGTCCTGCGAGACCTGAACGTGGCGGCCTTGATGACCGGCGCCCGCGCGCTCCGGACCGGCCTCGCGGCGGGAGGGGTGCCCCCGACACCGCAGCAGGCGAACCAACTGCTCAACCAAGTCACGGTCGCACGGCAAAACATCAACCGGCTCTTTACCGAAGGCGCCGGCCTTGGCGGGGCTGACCAGGTCCGGCAGGCCCTCGGCGAGACCCGGGACGGCGATCTGGCCAACCTGACCAGCAAGCTCGACCTGCGCATCAGCCCGGCTGATCGCGCGCTGGCCATGGAATTGACCGACTTGGTTTCAGCGAACCTGCGAGTCCTGAACCAAGCGGTCGAGACGACCCCCAGAAGCCAAGGCGCGGGCGTCGCGGGAGGCTATCAGGGAGGAACGCAGGTGCGGTTGTTTTCTCAGGGAGATTCAAGCCACACCCTCGACACCGCCGTAAACAAGTTTCATGCGCACGTAACGAGCCTGATTCCCCACGGCCTACTGGCGAGCGACGGAAACCGCAATCCGCGTGGGCCCGAGGCGGCAAAAGAGATCAACCAGCTGGTCTGGGGGTTCAAGGACATGCTGCGCAACGACCCCGACGTGGGGATGCTGATTGGGAGCGGGGTTGATCTTGTGGCCCGCCCACCTGACCAACCAAAGACTTTCCTGGACAAAATCAGCGAAGCGTTTCGCCGGTTGACAGGGCGCACAGATGCCGGGCCGGTTCCGGCCCAAGTCAGCAATCCCCGCGAAGCGTTCCTGAATGGCTTCGTCGCCCAGTTGGCCTTGGGACCCGGGGAACGCGCGACCGTCCGAGACCTACTGGAGGACGCGCTCAACGCCAGTTTGCCTTCTGCCGAAACCGTCAAGATTGGAGCTAAAATCACCGCGGGCGGCGGCGGCATCCTTTTTGCCGCAACGTTTAACGGGGCAGAAGTTGTAGCTAAACAAACCTTTGCTACCGTGCTGGGGGACGATGGCGCTGAGTTAGACGCGATCCAAGAAACGGCACTCCAGGGTCGCCTGCAAGCTGACCCTAATATTCCGAAAGTGATCGGTATATTCGAGCGCCACGGCGATCGCTTCATCGTGATGGAAAAAGTGCCCGGACCTCCTCAAAGTACATTTTTCGATTCCGATCTCGGAGGGGGCCACTCGTTACCGCCCAATGAACGAATGCAAGTGGCGCTCCATTTGTTTGGAGGTGTCACCCGAGCCTTGGAGACAATGCATGGGCATGACATGGTCCATCTCGACCTCAAACCGGCAAATACGATGATCGACCGCAACACGCTCGAAGCCCGCCTGATCGATTTTGGATCAGCAAGGCCCCCGTCCGACCAGCCCACCAAAGTAATTGGAACAGCTGCCTATATGGCGCCGGAAATAACGCGGGCCGAAGATCAAGTGGCAGCAGTGCACACGGGTAGCGACATCTGGTCGATGGGCGTTAGTTTGGTCCAAAACCTTGGCATACCTTTGTTCCAAAACGTCATAGACAGAGTGGTCACGGAAGGCGGCGATGTGAACGTGGAACTTATTAATGCAATCAGCCAGGGGGCCTTGCCCTTTGAGTTAAATGATCCGACCTGGCTGGCACAACCGCCGGGGGTTCGAGACCTGATTCTGCACTGTTTACATCCCGAGCCCAACGGCCGCCCGACCGCGGCGCAAATGGTGCAGGCGATGAACGGCGAGATGGTGACCGCCGCGCCTCCGGGCGGCATGGGCCTCAAGGCTGCTCAAGTGGTCGCACTCAATGTGCTCAACCCGGCCAGCGGCCAGCTGGCAGCGGGCCGCGAAATCTTGGCCCGACCGGGAATCTTGCCTTCATGAATCTGACAAAATTGCTCGGTACGTTCTGCAAACACAACGGGCTCGGCCCTCTGGTCTCCGATGGGACCGGTCTGTATCGGCTCGTTTTCGACGGTCGCTGGTCGGTCGATATTCAGGAGCAACACGAAAAAAGCCCCTGCTGCATCCTCAGCTGCGTGGTCGGACCTATTTCGGCCACCGCCAGCCCGGCCGTGCTGCGCCACTGTCTCGGCGCCAATCTTTTTGCCCGCCGCCTCAACGACGCCTTTGTTGCCCTCGACACCGGCCGCGATGAACTCGTCGTGCTCAGCCGGCACCCTCTCACGGGCCTCAACGAGGCGGGACTCGAAATCGTCCTGCGCGACTTTGTGGATCAGGTGGAATACTGGAACGACTTCCTGCTCGCCGGCGAGCCGCCGACTGGCGCCGCCCTGCCTGCGGAGGGCGCGGGGGTTCATGGCGCCGACCACCCTGGAACCGACCATGCAAAGCTTGGGCACCTTATTCGGGTTTAAGCCCGCGCCCTCTGACATCCACCCGTGCAGCACCGCCCCCTCATTTTATCCGTCCGATATTCAACCTCCCCTCCCTCAACCTTCGCCTCTTATGAAAAACCTATCCGGTGTTAGTCTCTTTTTAATCATGGTTGGCCTGACTCTCGGGTCCTCGCACTCGCTCCGAGCCGACGCGGCCCCGTCAGTGAGTCTGGCCCGGTTGAAGGCCGGCAACGCGCGCTTCGTGTCCGGACGACTCACGCATCCCAATCTCTCGAGCGAGCGCCGGGCCGAACTGACCGGCGGGCAGCGGCCCGTCGCGGTGATCGTCGCCTGTGCGGACTCGCGCGTTCCGCCGGAACTGGTCTTCGACGAAGGTCTGGGCGATTTGTTTGTGGTGCGGGTGGCCGGCAATGTGCTGAACGATCAGATCGTGGGCAGCATCGAGTATGCGGTCGTGAATCTCGGGACGCGACTCATCATCGTACTTGGTCACGAGGGCTGCGGGGCCGTCACGTCCGCGCGCAGCACCCTGAGCGCGGGCGGCCGGGCGGCTGGGCATATTCAGTCAATTCTGGAAGCTATCCGACCGGCCGTTGAGGCAACTCGCGGGCAGGATCTGGCGGCGACCTCTCTCGCCAACGTGCGGCACGTGGTGGATGCGCTGCAGCACTCCCCCCCTATCCTGCAGGCGCAGGTTGCGGCCGGCTCCGTGCAGGTCGTGGGGGCCAACTACCTGCTGGAGAGCGGCGTGGTGGCGTTTGACGAGGCCGCGCACTGAGCGGTGGCCGCGGCGCCAGCGAGAGATCATACGACTCGCCGCATATTTTAGCTCATGAGAACACCGACGTGTGCAACGCCGCGCTGGCGGTGACGCGCTCTGCGACCGAGACTCAGCGCGCTCGTGCATTTTCGGCTACCTTTCTTCACCCGTCACTTAGGCGGATGGTGGACGCTGAGGGACTCGAACCCCCGACCCTCTCGGTGTAAACGAGATGCTCTAACCAACTGAGCTAAGCGTCCGAGACTAGAGGTGAGCTAAGCGATTGCGGCGCGGCGATGACAAGGAGTTATTCCCGCCGCAACTGTCGGGGCTGCCGGTCAGACCGCGCGGGCCTTGGGCGTGAGCCGGCCCTCGCGAATGAGGAGTTCGGCGTTCTGCAGCGCGTTGAGGGCCGCGCCCTTCCAGAGGTTGTCGCCCGCGACCCAGAACGAGAGCCCGTTGTCGAAGGCCGTGTCGACGCGGATCCGGCCCACCCCGCATTTCACCTGCTCGGCAAACGCCAGCGGCGTCGGG
>CAIKTR010000124.1 GCA_903830425.1 uncultured Opitutia bacterium | reverse complement strand
GGCAAGTGGAGAGTGTCCGGCGGCCCGACCGGCCGAAACCCGGGGCTAGTT
Source organism: uncultured Opitutia bacterium (assembly GCA_903830425.1). Lineage (GTDB taxonomy): Bacteria > Verrucomicrobiota > Verrucomicrobiia > Opitutales > Opitutaceae > Opi-474. The sequence continues at coordinate 13,450 of CAIKTR010000124.1, read as the reverse complement.
CCCCAGCATCCGCACGCGCCGGTCCTTGCGCGGGAACTGGAGCGTCACGACCGTGCCCAGGCCTTCCTTGCTCTCCACCCCGATCTGGCCGCCGTGCTCCCGCATGATCCGCTGCACGATCATCAGCCCCAGGCCGTGCCCGCCGGGCTTCGTCGTGTGGTACGGCTCAAACAGCCGCGCCAGGTCCCCCGGCTTGATGCCGGACCCGCTGTCGCCAAACAGCAGGAAGACGCTGTCGTCATCGGCCCGCGACCGGATCTTGATCCTGCCGCCGGGCGCCATCGCCTCGACCGCGTTTTTCGTGAGGTTGAAGAACACCTGCTTCAGCTGGTTCCGGTCCGCCATCACCACCGGCAGGTCCGCGGAGGTCTCCGCCTCCACCGTGATGCCCCGGTCGGCAATTTCGCTCTGCTGGAACCGCAGCACCTCGGCCAGCACCTCGGCCAGGTTGGTCTCCGCCAGGTCCGGCGGGCGCGGGCGCAGCGCCTCGAGGAAATTGGTGATGATGCTGTCCAGCCGCCGGACCTCCGTCTGGCAGACCTCGATCGAGTCCGCCAGCGCGGCGGCGTCCTTCTCCTTCGCCGCCTTCAGCTTCTTCAGCTTCCGCTCGATCAGCTGCAGGTGGATCGTCAGCGAGTTGAGCGGGTTGCCCAGCTCGTGCGCCACGCCCGCGGCCAGCAGCAGGACGGACGACGTCCGCTCGTTCTCGATGCGCGCCTCCGTGGTCTGCTTGTCCTTCGTGATGTCGGACAGGATGGCGGCAAACCGGCGGGGGGAGCCTTTCCCCTCCCCGCGGAACGGCACCATGTACAGCCGCAGGTTGCGCAGCTCGGGATAAGTCAGCTCAAACTCGCGGGCAATCAGCGGCGACGTCGTCCCGCCCACCGCCAGCGCGGCCTCCAGCGAGGCCCGCAGGCCCGGGACCAGCCGCCAGAGCGTCTCGCCCGTGATCGCCTCCGCGCCCAGGCCCACCAGGCGCTGCGCCGACGCGTTGGCGTACTCGATCCGCCCGTCCGCACTGATGACCAGCACGCCCTCCTGGAGCGTGTTGAAGATGTCCTCAAACAGCCCCCGCTCGCGCGCGAGGCGCTGCACGAGATTGGCCAGGTTCACTGAGTCCAGGGTGTCGAGCCGCCCCAGCACCCGGTCCAGGGAGGAGTGTTTCTTGCCAGCCATGAAGCGTGGTTGTGAACCAGCCGGCGCGGCCGGTCAACGCTGCCAGCAGCCCAGCGCCGGAAGGTCCAGCGTGTCGCCCGGCCCCACGCTGCTGATCCACAAGTCGCGGCCGGCCAGCGCCGCCCCCGCCGCCGGCGCCGCCGTCAGCTCCAGGTAGTCCTGGTCGGCCGCGCCCACCCGGCCAATCAGCCGAAACTGCTCATCCAGCACGCTCGCGCCGAGGTAGCTCGCGGCAAAGGGCAGCCGCGTGCGAGTCTCGAGCCGCCGGCCGCGGACCCCGGCCACCCGCAGGCACCCCGCCAGCACGTCGTCCTGCGTCGTGAGCACCAGCTCGTCGCCCTCGCGGCGGGCGCTCCGGATCGTGTGCGCCGTCCGGCCGCTCGGGTTGCCGAACCCCACCACCCGGCCGGTCAGGCCGTCCGCCGCCAGCCGCGTGCGCACCCGGACCTCCGCCTGCGCCGGCGCCACCGCCGTGACCTCGCCCGACCCCGCCGCGCGGACCGGGAACGCCTTCCCCCCCACGGTCAGCGTCTCGCCGCCGGCAAAAAAGACCCGCGTCACCGCGCCGTCGGCCGCCAGCCGGACGACCGCAATCCGCGCGGTGGTCGCCAGCACCTGGCCGCCCAGGTCCACGGTCTTCGCCGCCCCGGCGGGATCGTGCACCACCACGTCGCTCTCGCCGCTGGCCTGCTCCAGCCGCACCGCGGTGCCCCCGCCCGTGCCCGCCAGCCGCGTGACCCGCCGGAGCAGCACCGCCCCGGGGGCGTGCGGCTCCAGCACGCTGACAAACCCGCTGGCCAGCGGCTGCCCCGCCGCGGCCTCGCGGCGGGCCAGGAGGTATTTGACCAGCTCGGGACGGTTCACCGGCGACACCCGCGCGTCCGCGGCCAGCAGCGTCTGGCCGGGCGCGGCCAGCACGCGGATGCGCAGCGCGGCGGCGGGATCCTTCCCGTGCACATAATCCACCACCGCATCGCCCGTGAGCCGGCGCTGGACGCCGAACAGGTGCTGGAAGCCCGAGCCGCGGTACTCGTAATAGCCCTTCGTCGCGCCCTCGGCCGCCAGCGCCGGATCATCATAGATCGCGCCCACCGCCACCTGCGGGCCGGCCAGGGTCCCCGGCGCCGGCGCGGACCAGCCCTCGCTCGCGAGGGTGGCGGGCCCCGGCGGGCCATGCAGGGAGTAGGTGTGCTCCCGGCCGCCGGCCACCTGAAAGAAATCCACGAGATAGGAACCGCTCGCCGTGTCCACCAGCACCAGCCCGCGGCGGTAGTCCGTGCACTGCGGATAGGTGCCGGCCGCGCTCACCTCGACCCCGCGCGCCCAGCCGGCGTCGGCGAACAGCTCGACCACCCCGGGGCCCTTCCCCGGCTGCGCCGCGGCATCCACCGTCACGGTGTTGTGCGCGATCGTGTTCACCGACCAGGTCCAGACCCCCGGCACAAAGACGTTCATCGCGTCCGGATAGCCGAGGTCGGGGGTCAGCGGCTGGCCGCGGGCAAACAGGTCGAACTGCAGCCGGTCGAAATGCGCGTGGTTGACGTGCTGGCCGTAGTAGAGCGAGACCGCGGTCTCGTCGGCCGGGTCGTTGAGCAGCGCCAGGCCGAAGCCCGACAGCAGCCGCGACGGCTGCGGCGCCACCCGGCGCCCGTGCGCCGGCGCCGCGGCCGCCGCCACCACCGGGTGCAGGAGCGACGCGAAATCCCGGAAGCCCTGGGCGCCGTCGGCGCCAAACCCGGCGAGGAAGGAGGCGTAGCGCGGATCCCCGTACGTGCGGAAGGCGTGCTGGTACACCGCGGCGCTCTCCCCCACCACGCCGCCATAGACGCTGGTGGTGTCGCCGACCGCCGGCGTGTGCCGGCCGATGGCGATCGCGGCCAGCGGCGCGTCGTAGAGCCGGCGCAGCCGCGGCAGCGCCGCGGCCTCCACCCCGAGCTTCGGCAGCAGGCCCACCACCGCCGTCAGGTTCTGCACCCACAGCACGTTGTAGCCGGGCGACTCGTACGGCTGGCCGTCGCGCCAGACCAGCGTGTAGAGCGCCGAGCGCAGGCCGAGATAGGAAGAGCCTTCGGCGCGGTCGAGCACGTCGGCCAGATAGCGCCGGTTGTCGCCGTGCTGCCGCACGATCGCCGCCAGCACCAGCGCGCGCTGGTGCATCCCGTAGTTGCCGCGGGCCCGCACGTCGTACACCGCGTCAATCCCCTCCTCCAGCACGTTCGCCTCGATCCCGGCGCGCAGCTGGACCCCCGTCCGGCCCGTCGCCTGCTGCAGCGCCGTGTCGCCGTCGAGCGTCTCCCAGATCGCGTCGTAGGTCTCGGCAAACTGGGCCACAAAGAAGGTTTCCCAGATCGCGTTGATGATCTTCCCCGAGTAGCGCGAGCCGTCCCGCGCGGCCATCAGCTGCCCGTAGCGCGACTGGCTCTCGTGATCCATGTTCGGGTACACCTCCGCGGTGCGCTGCAGCAGGACGGCCGCCTTGTGCGCATACCGCGCCTCGCCGGTCAGCAGGTACGCCCGCCCCAGCGCGGCCAGCCCGCCCAGGATATTCCGGTGCGGCGCGCTCTCGTGCATCGTCCACACCCAGTGGTTCCAATGGGCGACAAACCAGTAGCGCTGGCCGTTCGGGCCGACCCAGCCGCGGCCGTCGTCGACGTAGGGGCCGTCGAAGTCGCTCCGGTCCTTGAACCCGCTGCGGTAAAACCGCCCGTAGTCGTTGCTCGGGTAGGTCTCGCCGCCGATCGGGCACTTCACCTGGTACGGCGTCCGCGGGTCGATGATCCACGGGTAGAACTTGCCCGTGACCTCGAAGATTTTCCGCCCGTGCACCGGACAGCCCTCCGGACAGACCTCAAACGACCGCGGCACCTCCGCCGTCGAGATCACCGCGCGCAGCGCCGCGTCGCTCCACTCCGCCCAGTAGTCGGCCTCCTGCCGGATGTCGTCGGCCACTTTCCGCGCCGCGGGATACTGGGCGACGTTCGCCCGCGCCTGCTGGATCTCGGCCGCGGTGAACAGCGTGCGGGCATCCTTCAGCGGAAACTGGGGCGTCCGCACCCGCGGCGGCAGGATCACCCCCACCGGCAGCGCCGGATGCGGCGGCCCCGGCGCGGCCCAGTCGTCGTTCGGCTGCGGCCCGGAGAGCGCGGCGGCCCACCCGGTGACCGTCAGCAGCCCACCCAGCAGTGTGGCGGTTAGTTTCATGGTTGGAGCGGTTGGCGGCTAGCTATCACCCGGGAGCGCCGGGGTGACGAGGCTGGAATGGGCCGGGCGCCGGCGGCCCGTCACAGGAAGTCCATCTGCGCCGGGTCGGTGTGCTGGGCAAAGAGCTTCCGCAGGAACAGGTCGCGGTGCTGCCCGCAGCGGCCGAGCCGCCGCACCGCCTCCCGGTGCTCCTCCGTGCCGTAGCCCTTGTGCTGCGCAAAGCCGTAGCCGGGATGCTTGGCGTCGAGCGCGTTCATCAGCCGGTCCCGCGTCACCTTCGCGATGATGCTCGCCATCGCGATCGCCAGCGAGCGGGCGTCCCCGCTGATCACCCCGGTGTGCGGGTACGGGAAGTTCCGCAGCGCCAGCCCGTCGATCAGGATGCGCGCCGACACCGTCGGCCGGAACGCCGCCACCTCCTCCGCCGAGGCGAACAGGTCCGGCTCGACCTTCCGCTGGAAGGCCTCCGGCGGGTAGATCCCCCCGAGCGCGCGCCGCATCGCGAGCTTGGTCGCGCCGAGGATGTTGTGCTGCTCGATCTCCGCGACGTCCGCCACGCCGAAGGTGGCGTGGATCTGCCCCTGCGCCGCCAGCCCGTCGAACTCCTGCCACAGCTCCTCGCGCTCGGCGGGCGTCAGCTGCTTCGAGTCGTTGACCCGGCCCGCCTTCGCCACCGCCCAGCGGCCCTCGAGAAACTCCTGGGTCAGCAGCACCGCCCCCGCGACCACCGGCCCGGCCAGCGCGCCCCGGCCCGCCTCGTCGACCCCGATCAGCCCGGCGCAGCCCTCGATCTGCTTCAGGTCGAACCCTCGGAGCTGGCGGCGCTTGCCCATGGCGGTCGGCGACTCCTCACCACTCCAGCTTCGGCCCCGGCGGCTTCAGCGGCAGCTCGTCCAGCTTGCCCGCCGCCGCCACCACTTCATAGGCCGTGCGGAAATGGAGCTTCGCATAGTTCCCCAGGGCGCGGGCGCCGAGCTTCGCGATGATGTCCCGGGCCTGCGCCTTCACCAGCGGGCCCGCCCCCTTCTGCAGCTTCACCCCCAGGGTCTTGGACAGCGCGTGCATCTGGCGGACAAACTCGGCGCGCGCCACGACCGAGGCCGCGGCCACGACCGGGTCCTCCTCCGCCTTGGTGCGCATGCGCAGCTCGAAGCCCTCCACCTTTTTCTGCGCCAGCTCGCGCTGGACCAGCGGCTGCTCGGTGAACTGGTCCAGCAGGCCCCACGGCACGCGCTTGGCCAGCAGCGCCTGCTCCAGCGCGGTCGCATGCTGCCAGGCCAGCAGCCGGTTCAGGTTCGCCCGCGGCCGCCCCATCAGCTCGTTGTACTTCGGCATGCCGCAAAAACACGTCCGCACCACCACCCCCTTCGTCTCCCGGATCAGCCGGTCGAGCCGGATGATCTGGGTCTCCGCGATCTTCTTCGAGTCCTTCACCCCCGCCTGGATCCAGCCCTCGATCGCCGGCCGGTCCGCAATCACCGTCGCCGCGATCACCGGGCCGAAAAAGTCGCCCTTGCCGCTTTCGTCGAGGCCGGCATGCGCCTCAAACCAGTCGGGATGCAGCACCTCGTCGTAGCCCAGCTTCGCCGCGCCCGTGACCTCGGGCTCCAGGGTGTTCGTGACAAAGTCCTCCGTCCCCTTGCCCGCGATCACCACCTTGCCGCTGGTGTAGGCGGACAGGTTGATCTTCAGGTGGTCCGCCTTGAACGCAAAGTGCGTGTAGGCGACCTCGAACGGCGTGAAGCCGCGGGCGTCGCAGATGGCGCGCAGCTTCTCCAGCTGGGCGCGGTCGAGCTTCGCCGTGTAGGAGGCCAGCTTCTTGGGGGCCTCTGGGTCCGGGGGCGGCTGCTTGGGCATGGCGGTAAAAGGCCACAACAAAGCGCGGAAAGCGCAAAGGAGAAAACACCCGCCCCCCGGCATTTTTCTTGCGCCGGGCCCACCGCCGCCCTGCAGAGTCTCCCGCCCGGACCCACCTCCCCTCCTCTTGACCACGGACTGCACCCCCCCCTCCGCCCCCGGCGGCCGGACCCCGGCCCGCCCCGGGGAGCGGGCCGGTGGACCCGCCCCGCTCGTCGCCGCCCAGGCCGGCTTCCAGCGCGCCCTCGCCGCCTGGTACCGCGCCCACGCCCGGGTCCTGCCCTGGCGCGAGTCGCCGTCGCTCTACCGGACCGTGGTGAGCGAGTTCATGCTCCAGCAGACCCAGGTGCAGACCGTCCTCCCGTACCTCGCCCGCTGGCTCGCCGCCCTGCCGGACTTCGCCGCGCTCGCCGCCGCGCCCGAGGCGCGCGTCCTCCGGCTCTGGGAGGGCCTCGGCTACTATGCGCGCGCGCGCAACCTCCACCGCCTCGCCCAGCACCTCGCCGCGCTCCCCGCCCCGCCCCGCACCCCGGACGAATGGCGCGAGCTCCCCGGCGTCGGCCCCTACACCGCGGCCGCCATCACCAGCATCTCCTTCGGCGCGCCGGTCGCCTGCGTCGATGGCAACGTCGTCCGCATCCTCGCCCGCCTCACCGCCGACCCCACCCTCTACCCGGACTCCGCCCGCGCCGCCCGCGCCTTCACCCCCCTCGCCACCGCGCTCGTCCCCGCCACCCGCCCGGGCGACCACAACCAGGCCATGATGGAACTCGGCGCCACCGTCTGCTTCCGGCAAAACCCCCTCTGCCCCGCCTGCCCCGTGCGCGGCTTCTGCGCCGCCGGCCGGCGCGGCAACCCCGCGGCCTACCCCCGCCTCGCCCCGCGGGAGCGCGAGCCGCTGGCCGTCACCCGCCTGTGGTGCGTGCGGCGCGGGGCCCTGCTGCTCCACCTGAGCGGCAGCGGCGCCCGCCGCTTCGCGAACATCCACGAGCTCCCCACCCCCGCCCAGGCCGGACTCGCCGCGGACACCGTCGCCGCCGGCCCGCGCCTGGCGCAGCACCGCCGCAGCATCACCCGCTACGACATCACCGAGTCCATCCACCGCGGCGCCGCCCCCCGCGGCCCGCTGCCGCCCGGCCTGGTCTGGGTCCCCCTCCGCCAGCTCGACACCCTCACCCTCTCCGGCCCCCACCGCCGCTGGGTGCGCTCGATTCTGGCCTCCCCCGCCCCCCGCCCAAAACCGTGATTGTCACGTAATACGTGACAATCACCTATCGCTCTATGAACCCAAATATCCACCCCCGTTTGCAGCCGTTGTCAGAACTGGTCGGAGTGCTCGAAGTCGCCGGGCGCGAGTCGGTGAAAGCTCTGCGCCAGAGTTACCATCGGCGGACCCGGCTGCGGATCGGCTCCACCCTGCGGCCCGGCCCGGATACGCCGATCTGGAACGAGCTCGCCAAAGTCACGGCCGCCCACCTCACCCATTGGGGCGACAAGGCCCTGCTGGCTCGCCAGCTCGGTGTGCCCCGCCAGCGCCTGCATGAATACCTGGTGGCGAAAACTGCCTGCCCAGACACGGAACGGGCGCTGCACCTGCTCGCTTGGCTCCTCGCCCGCCGCAACCCGTCCAGCCCGGTCTGGTCCCCCTCCCGCCCCGCCGGCCTCCCCACCCGCCGCCCCGCCCACCGCCCCGCCATTCGCGACGTCGTGCGCGACCCCGGCCCACGCTAGGGACCAACGCTTCGCCCGGGCAATTGTCACGTAATACGTGACAATCGCCGCGCCGCCCAACGCGCCCGTACCGGGCGCGCGGCTGGCGCCCGGGAGTTCAGTCAGGGATCCAGCGGAGCGGTTGACCCGGAGCAGTCAGTCCCCACCCCTCCTCCCGGCCCCACCCCTCCTCCCGCCACTCCCTCCTCCCGGCCACTCTCTCCTCCCGGCCACTCTCTTGGCGGCTTTCCCGTCCCGGTGGCACGTCCGCAGCTAGCCTGATCTGCAGGTCTCCCATCCGGCGGGCCCGGGCAATTGTCACGTAATACGTGACAATCGCCGCACCGCAGACTCACACGGCGGAGACACGGAAACGCGGTCGGGGAAGCCAGGGGGCGGGGCGAGCACCAGAGCTAGCCGATGGAACTAGGCCGCTGGACCTTGTGCGCTGGTCCTTGGCCGCTGGACCTTGTGCGCTGGCCCTTGGTCGCTGGACTTTGGCCATCGAACCAAGCGAGGGCCTAGGCCAGCAGATCCTCGATCCGCGCCTTTGAGCGGCGCACATCGTCGACGGCGAGGCGCGGGCTCAGCTCGAGCACGAGCAGGTGCTCGGGACGCCAGAAGCGGCTGACCATCTTGAAATCAACCCGGCCGGAGCCCACCGCCTGGTGGTCATGGCCGGCGGCATTCACGTCGTGGAGGTGAAACCCGATCAGGTGCGGCGCCAGCTGCTCCAGGTGCGCCTGGTGGTCGAGGATCCCCAGGGCCTGCTTCAGGTCGGCATGGCCCGTGTCGTGCCAGTAGCCAACCGGCGACGCGGCCGGCAGGCCGGCGAGGAACCCGGCATAGTCGGCATCGAGGGGCAGCTCGTCGAAGCACTCGCGGTTCTCCAACCCCAGCCGGACCCCCTGCTGGGCCGCATGGGCGAGGACCGCGTGCACGCTGGCCTGGGTCTGCTCCCAGAACGGGCCGAGCTTGGCCCGGAGCCGCGCCAGCGCCTTGGCCCGCAGCGTCGGGTACGCCGGATCGGCGGCCAGGGGGGCCCCGGGGTGGCGGCGGGCGTAGGTCTGGAGCCACTCCGCGGGGTTGCGCCAGAAAAAATCCACGCTTCCGAGGTGGCACACCAGCACGCGCGCCTGCAGCTGCGCCGCGAAGTCGATCGAGCGCTTGGTGTGCCGCAGCCACTGGTCGCGCTCCCGCGGGTCACGCGCGGAGGGCTGGAAGAGGTTGGGCGCCGCGTGCACCACCCCGGTCGGGAGCGGGCAGAAATTGTGGGTCGAGCCAATCCGCACCACGCCCTCCGCGACCGCCTGGAGAATCCCCGGCACCAGCGTGATCCGGATCCCGTGGCTCAGCTCGATGCAGGCAAACCCCAGCCCCGCCATTTCCTGGGCCATCGCATAGCCGTCGGTGTGGCGGGAGGAGCACCAGCTGGTGGACAGGGACAGGGTCGGCGAGACGCGGGGCACAGCGCCTGACGAAGCCAGCGGCCCGCCGGATTGCACCACAAAAAAACCGCGCCCCCGGGATGGGAGGCGCGGCGAAAGATGGCTAAAGTGCTCGGGCCGAGCGGTTACTCAGCGTAGCGGCGACGCAGCATCTGGGTAAAGGCCTGGACCTTTTCCTTGCGGCGGCGCTTCTCGCAGGGCTTCTCGTAGTAGCGCTTGGCGCGGGTGCCCTTGATGATGTTCTCGCGATCGAGCTTCTTCTTCATGCGGCGGAGCGCACGGTCAACCGGCTCGTTCTTGCGGATTTTGATTTCGATGGACATGTGGACAGACGTGTTTGTGAAAGGAAAAGCCGACAAATAGGCCAAGCCCCGCGGCGCGCGTCAATGGTGTTTTTTGCGCGGCGCCCCGCCGGCCCGAAACCCGGGGTCCGGCGCCGGCCGCCGGACCGGCCGGACGGGCGGGGAAAACCCGGCCTGCCGGCCCGCCGCCGCGGGTCCCGCGCACATTTCCCGCCTTGCGCATGCCTGCCGAGTGTCTTGCTTAGGCCTCTCGCCGTGCCGTCTGCCGACAAAAATTTCGTCCACCTCCATGTCCACTCGGACTACAGCCTCCTCGACGGCGCCTGCCGCATCGACCGGCTGATGGACCGGGCGGTCGAGCTGGGGATGGGCGCCCTCGCCCTCACCGACCACGGCAACCTCTACGGCGCGATCGAGTTCTACAACACGGCGAAGTCCAAGGGCATCAAGCCCCTCATCGGCTGCGAACTCTACCTGGTCGAGACCTCCCGGCTCGAGAAGCACGGCCGGGCCGACGACGAGGGCAAGGCCATCTTCCACCTCGGCCTGCTCGCGCAGAACCTCACCGGCTACCAGAACCTGCTCAAGCTCGTCTCCGACGCCCACCTCAAGGGCTTTTACTACAAGCCGCGCACCGACTGGGCCACGCTTGCGCAGCACGCCCCGGGGCTGATCGGCTTCACCGGCTGCCTCGCCTCCCTCATCCCGCAGCACCTCCTGCATGACCGCCCCGAGGACGCCCAGCGGGCCTGCGCCCGCTTTGTCGAGATCTTCGGCCGCGAGAATTTTTTCGTCGAGCTCCAGGACCACGGCATCCCCGAGCAGCGCAAGATCATCCCCGGCCTCCTCCAGCTCGCCGAGCAGTTCAACCTCAAGGTCATCTGCACGAACGACGTCCACTACGTCCGCAACGCCGATGCCGGCCCGCACGACGCCATGCTCTGCATCCAGACCGGCGCGAAGATCGAGGACGAGAAGCGCATGCGCTTCGACGGCACCCAGTTCTACCTGAAGTCGCGCGACGAGATGGCCAAGCTGTTCCTCGAGGTGCCCGAGTCCGTGCGGAACACCCAGCTCGTCGCCGAAATGTGCGACCTGACCATCCCCTTCCCCAAGGGGAGCGAGCGTTATCCCCGCTACCCGCTGCCCACCGAGGTCCGGACCGACCGCGCCGGCTATCTCCTCGACCTGTGCGTCGCCGGCCTCCGGCGGCGCTACGGCGTGGACTACGCCGCGCCGGCCGCGGCCGCCGATCCCGCCCGGGCCCAGACGCTCGTCGCCCGCCTCGATTTCGAGCTCAGCATCATCGGCAAGACCGGCTTCATCGACTATTTCCTCTTCGTCTGGGACTTCATCGACTGGGCCAAGAAGCAGGGCATCCCGGTCGGCCCCGGCCGCGGCTCCGGCGCCGGCTGCATCGTCGCCTACCTCCTCGGCATCACCAACCTCGACCCGCTGCGGTTCAAGCTCCTCTTCGAGCGCTTCCTCAACCCCGAGCGCGTCTCGCCGCCGGACTTCGACATCGACTTCTGCATGCGCCGCCGCGGCGAGGTCATCGACTACGTCCGCCAGAAATACGGGAACGACTGCGTCGCCAACATCATCACCTACGGCACCCTCGGCGCCAAGATGGTCATCCGCGACGTCTCGCGCGTCCACAACCTCCCCTACGCCGAGGCCGACCGGCTCGCCAAGATGATCCCCGACGAGCTCAACATCTCGCTGGCGGACGCCCAGCAGAAGTCCGCCGAGCTCCGCGACGAGGTGGCGAAGAACCCCGTCGCCCAGAAGATCTTCAACCAGGCGCTCGTGCTCGAGGGCATGGTGCGCAACACCGGCAAACACGCCGCCGGCATCATCATCACCGACCGGCCCCTGGAGGAGTTCGTCCCGCTCACCCTGCAGGAGGGCGACGTCACCGTGCAGTACGACATGAGCGCGGTGTCCAAGCTCGGCCTGCTGAAGATGGACTTCCTCGGCCTCAAGACGCTGACCGTCATCGCGGATGCGATCGACAACATCCGGCGCACGGCCGACCCGCAGTTCGACCTCGAGGCGGTCGGGTTTGACGACCCGCGGACCTACGCCCTGCTCAACACCGGCCGCACCACCGGCGTGTTCCAGCTGGAGTCCACCGGCATGCAGGCGCTCTGCCGCCAGATCAGCCTGGCCTCGATCGACGAGATCGTCGCGCTGATCGCGCTCTACCGCCCGGGCCCGATGGAGTGGATTCCCGACTACGTGCGCGGCAAGAAGGACCCGAGCACGGTCACGTTCCCGCACCCGCTGCTGGAGGAGGTCTGCCGCGAGACCTACGGCGTGATGGTCTACCAGGAGCAGGTGATGGAGGCGGCGAAGATCATCGCCGGCTACACGCTCGGGGGCGCGGACATGCTGCGCCGCGCCATGGGCAAGAAGGACCCCGTGGCCATGGCCCAGGAGCGCGACAAGTTTGTCGCCGGCGCGAAGCGCACGAACGCGATCGACGAGAAGATGGCCAACTCGATCTTCGACATCCTGAACAAGTTCGCCGGCTACGGGTTCAACAAGTCCCACTCCGCCGCCTACGCCGTGCTCAGCTACCAGACCGGCTACCTCAAGGCGAACTACCCCGTGCAGTTCATGGCCGCCATGCTCTCCAGCGAGCTCGGCAACTCGGAGAAGGTCTCCCACTTCGTCGCCGAGTGCGAGGCGATGGGCCTGCAGGTGCTCGGCCCCGACGTGAACGAGAGCCGCGAGAACTTCACGCCGGTCGGCGACAAGATCCGCTTCGGGCTCGCCGGCATCAAGGGCGTGGGCGAGCAGGCCGCGCAGAAGATCATCGCCGAGCGCACCCAGCACGGCCCGTTCCGCGACTTCGCCGACTTTGTCTCCCGGGTCGACGCCCGCGCCCTCAACAAGCGCGTGCTCGAGCACCTCGTCAAAACCGGCGCCTTCGACTTCAGCGGCGCGCCCCGCAAGCCGCTCTGCGACGGCCTCGACGCCGCGCTCGCCACCGTCGCCGCCGCCGCCCGCGACAAGGCCTCCGGCCAGAACACGTTCCTCGACGTGCTGGCGGAGGAGGCGCCCCCGCCCCCGGGCGGCGCCCCCGCCCCCGGCCTGATCCGGCACGGCACCGCCGGCGACTTCACCTCGGCCGAGCGCCTGCAGTTCGAGAAGGAGCTCCTCGGCTTCTACGTCTCCGGCCACCCGATGAACGTCTACACCGGGCTGGTCGAGGCCATCAACACGTTCACCGAGGACGAGCTGCTGCGGCTCGGCGACCGCACCGAGTTCCGGCTCTGCGGCCTCGTCTCGAACATCACCAAGAAGCTCGCGAAGAAGGACAACCGCCCGTGGGCCGCCTTCACCCTCTCCAGCAAGCGCGCCTCGCTCCAGCTGAACATGTTCGCCGACGCCTACGCCGCCTACGCCCCGAGCCTGCTGAACGACACCCCCGTGCTGGTGCAGGGCAACATCATCGGCGGCCACGACGGCACCCGCATCAACATCAAGGAGTGCTACCAGCTCGACGGGTTCGTCACCGGCATCATCCGCAAGGTCACCTGGCTCCTCCACCCCGAGCATCCGGAGCTGCCCGCCTTTTTCCGCCAACTGCGCGACACGATCAACCAGCAGCCCGGGGACACGCGCATGGAGTTCGCCTTCGTCTTTCCGGACCGGGCAGCCCCGGTCGCCGAGGCCAGCGGCGCGCTGGGCTGGAAGCTCACCGCCGCCGTCTTCCAGGAGTTCCGCGCCCATCCCGCCGTCGCCGGC
>CAIKTR010000123.1 GCA_903830425.1 uncultured Opitutia bacterium | reverse complement strand
GTCACCAGCAGGGTGGAGTCGCGGTACGGGGCGAGCTGGCGCAGGCCGGTCATCAGCTCCGCCCGGGCGAAGAGCGGGGTGGCGGCGGCGGGCGTGAGCGCGGCGTCCCAGTGGAAAAACCCGCGCCGCGGCAGGTGGGCGAACAGCCGGGCCAGCAGGTGGGCGGCGGCGGCGTTGAACTCGGCGTCAAACCGGGCGGCCAGCTCCGGGCGGCTCGCGGTCTGCGCCGCGAGCTCGGCCAGGCTGAACGTGATTGCCCCTTTGATCTGCTCCGCCAGGTAGAGGTCGTGGCCCGTGGTGTGGGCGAAGAGCGCGTTGATGAAATGCAGCCGGCGCAAGTCGGCGCGGTCCCGGCTCATTTCTGCTTCTTGGCGAGCGTGCTGATCTCGTGCATGAACTCCGCCACGTCGCGGAATTCCTTGTAGACGCTGGCAAAGCGGACGTAGGCCACCTGGTCGACGGTCCGCAGCCGCTGCATCACGGCGTCGCCAATCGCCCCGGAGGGGATCTCGTTCTCGTACTGCGCCTCGAGCACGTCCATCACGTCCTCCAGCAGCATGCCGATCTGCTCGGCGTCGATCGGGCGCTTGTGGCAGGCGGCGCGCACGGCGTGGACCAGCTTGTCGCGGGAAAACTCCTCGCGCCGGCCATCGCGCTTGATCACCACCATGCCGTCGCGCACCAGCCCTTCCGTCGTGGTGTAGCGATGGCCGCACTCCAGGCACTCGCGGCGGCGGCGGATGGTCGATCCCTCCTTGCTGATACGGGAATCGATGACCTTGTCCTCAATCGAGGTGCATTTGGGGCAGCGCATGGTGGTTCAGGACAACGACAGGAAGTTTCGGAGGATGTTCATTCCTCCCTCGGTGGCGATGGATTCGGGATGAAACTGGACGCCCCAGATGGGCAGCCGACGGTGCCGGAGCCCCATGATCTCACCCTCGGGGGTCTCGGCGGTGATCTCAAGCTCGGCCGGGAAGCTGGCCCGCTCGACCAGCAGCGAATGGTAGCGCGTCGCGGCGAACCCCTGCGGCATCCCGCGGAACACGTCGGTGTCCTGGTGCTGGATCGGGGAGGTCTTGCCATGCATCAGGCGCCCGGCCCGGACGACCTTGCCCCCGAAATAGTGGCCGATGGACTGGTGCCCCAGGCAGACGCCCAGGATGGGCTTCACCCCGGCGAACGCCTGGATGATGTCGAGGGTGACGCCGGCCTCGCGGGGCGAGCACGGGCCGGGGGAGAGGAGGACGCGGTCGGGATTCAGCGCCAGGGCCTCCGCGGCCGTGATCGCGTTGTTGCGGAAAATGCGCTGCTCCACCCCCAGTTGACCGAAGTACTGGACGAGGTTGAAGGTGAACGAGTCGAAGTTATCGATGACTAGCAGCACGAAGGGGGGAGGGCGGCGGGTTGAGGAGCGCCGACGGAAGCAAGGAAAGCGTCCCGTGGCAAATGCGCAGTTTCCGGCGGCGGGCCGGGGGTTTCTGCCCGCCGCCGGCCCTCCTCCCTTGCCAATTTCCGCCGCGCCGTTCCAATCCGCCTGCCCGGACCCGCCGACCCAATTTCCCTCGTGCCCGCCCCTTTCCAGCTCCTGCAGACCGACTCCGCCACCGCCGCCCGCCGCGGCCGGCTGCAGACCCGCCACGGGGTGGTCGAGACGCCGGTCTTCATGCCGGTGGGCACCCAGGGCACGGTCAAGTCCCTCACGCCGGCGCAGCTCCGCGAGATCGGCTCCCAGATCATCCTCGGCAACACCTACCACCTCAACCTGCGGCCGACCGCGGAACTCATTCACGAGCTCGGCGGCCTGCACGCCTTCATGGGCTGGGACGGGCCGATTCTGACGGACAGCGGCGGCTTTCAGGTCTTCTCCCTCGCGAAGCTGCGCGACGTGCGCGAGGACGGCGTGGCCTTCCAGTCCCACCTCGATGGGGCCAAGCTCTTCCTCGGCCCCCGGGAGGTCATGGGCATCCAGCAGAACCTGGGCAGCGACATCGCCATGGTGCTCGACGAATGCCCCCCGTGGCCGTGTGAGCGCGACGCCTGCGCGCAGGCGGTGGCGCGCAGCTACCGCTGGGCGCAGCAGTGCCGGCAGATCGCCACGGACAGCGGGTTTCTGGCGGCCGGCCACCACGTGTTTGCGATCGTCCAGGGATCGACCTTCGACGATCTGCGCCGGGAGGCCGCGGAATCCCTGGCGGCGCTGGATTTTCCCGGCTATGCGGTCGGCGGCGTGAGCGTCGGCGAGCCGGAGCCCGAGATGCTCAAGCAGGTCGGGGCGACCACGCCGTTTCTCCCCGCGCACAAGCCGCGCTACACCATGGGCCTCGGCACGCCCCCGCAGCTGCTCCGGATGGTTGCGCTCGGCGTGGACATGTTCGACTGCGTCCTGCCCTCGCGGGTGGCGCGCAACGGCCTCGTCTTCACCCCCGACGGGCCGATGAACCTCCGCAACGAAAAGTATCGCGCCGACCCGCGGCCGATTGTGGACGGGCTCGACAACTACACCTGCCGGCACTTCTCCCGCGCCTACCTGCGCCACCTCACCGTGGCGGGCGAGATCCTGAGCTGCACCCTGCTCACCCTGCACAACCTGCATTTCTACCTCGACCTGATGGCGCAGGCCCGGGCGCACATCGAGGCCGGCGACTACGGTCCCTGGCACCGCGGCTGGATCGAGCGCTACGAGGCCGGCGCGGCGGCCCGGCTGGCC
>CAIKTR010000122.1 GCA_903830425.1 uncultured Opitutia bacterium | reverse complement strand
GTCTGGGTCCTTTTTAGGGGCCCAGACCGACTCTTCAAGCGGCCCGAATAAGCGGTATCACGTCAATGGGCCAAAGGCAGATCTTGTGATGTAACAATGCATCAGTTCACTTCACCCTTATTAACAGCCTATGAGCGTGAACTCGGAAACTCCCAGGCACCACGAGATGGCCAGCTGTTGCAAACAGCTCGACACCCTAATCCGCGCGAATCGTTCACAAGAATATTGGGTCGAAATGGCAACTTTTAGAGACGGCAATCAAGACATGCACAAATTTAGGATAATGCGTCTGAAGCCACACCTTGCGGCAGATAGGCGCGATAAGATCCACACCAGTCGTGAGATCGTTGGGCGCGTACTGCATCGTTATCAAATGCAGCTCAGAACGTGGTCCATCGACAATGGCACAACGACCAGCTACGGTGGATATTTCGACGATCTCTCGTCGGCCGGGCTGTCAGAGCCAACCCCATATCCGGCGACGGAGGAAGCAGGTTATCTTAAAACATTTGAAGACTGTGAGTCGGTATGGACTGTGCTTAGTAATTTTGGAAAACGCCCAAAGTAAAATCGCTGCTCCTTACCTAGCCGACCTGAGACATGGACGTCTGTGAGGCTGGAACGCGCAACCGCAGTGGGAGGCCGTGAATGAAGGTTAAGTGGTGTCTGTCGTCCGTTATCCGTCCGTTTTTATATCTTTAAACTTTTCTCGCTGGTAGTTTACAGCCCCGTGGGAGCACCATCTGCAGAGGGGAGGCTGAAGGCGCACACACGGCGCACAAAAACACGGCAAAGTCGGGCAGTCTGGCACCCCACTCCCGCCCAGCCAGTCAAGCCCCGCGACTACTGGATTTCCGCTAGACGGCCGAGGGGTATATACCACCCCCGCCGCAGTTCCACACTGCGATCACCTGACTTTTCCCCTTGATGCACGTGGCGCAGTCTTGGTCGGCTTTTCGTATGGTAGCGATGTGGGCATCTTCAGCCCTGGCGTAGGCGTGGTCGGCCGTGGCGAACTGCTCGAACCGAGGATTCCAGCGTTCATGGAACTGTTGCGTGGCATACGCGAACCAACCTACGCGTTCATCGATTCCACGTTGGACAGATTGAGGTTTACGGTGTATCGTAGTCTGTCGGTGTTAGGGATAGCGTAAGTGCTACAGCTAGCGATAGAGTTAGCGTTAGAGTTAGCCGTCAGAGTTAACGATAGTGCTAGCGATAGAGTTAGTCGAAAGGCCGCCCCTATGGAGGGGCGGCCTTTCCCTTTGGGTGCGACCAATTGTCGCCGCCGCGCGGGCCGATTTGCCTCACATAGTGTGCGCCTGACCGGAAACTGGCCGTGCGCGGACGCATCCTGTCCTCCCAATCGAGCATTCGACCCACTCAGCGGCACGGCCGCCGCCTGCATAAGGGGACATTGCCTGTGCGGCTAACGTGATCGCCACCAATTCGAGGGTTTGCGAACGCGAAGCACTGGCACCGAGGCAACAGTCAACTGCACTGCAATTGAAAATATCTGGGGCACGGTGTGCCTCGCGCAAGGTCTACAGTACTACCTTCAAGTGGTGAGTTGGCCGTACCGACGGCTGAAGAATACATCAAGCCGAGCCAAGTCGGGCGGCGCAGAAGTTGGAACAACAGCTGGTTCTGGCGAAGGGGGAACACTCGCTTGGAGGGAGAGAGAATCTTGCGCAGGATTCTGTCATTTCTTCTGCGCTATGGTACTGCAAAATCGGGAAACACTATCAAGCCGGGCGCTGGGTGATAAGTCGCATCCTGTTGAACAGATGTAATTACTGAATTGGGCATAACGGCTCAGCAAAGCACGAGTTTCTTCTTCGATCTGGTCTGGGGTCGCTGCAATGAAGCGTCGGGGATCAATATTACCCATAACAACTCGGCTATCAGGTAAGTTATCCAGTGCGATCTTCAGATCTACATCACTGCCAAAAAGAAAGGCATCTGCGGAAAGCCCAGTTATGACTTTAAGGTGGGCATTAACCGCGCCGCAATTGTGGTAGATGACCGGGAACGCGTCATCCTGAACTTCGGAAATAATCATCTCAATATAGCGATTTGAGAATTCCGCTGTCATCTCAGGTGAGATCATCGCAATAGACGGTTCCGCCAAGAGAACGCCGTTTGCTCCGGCTTTCTTGTATTCCAGTACATAGGCAATCAGGAACGATGTGATCTTCTCAAGGAACGCGTGGACGATGCCTGGATCCATCATGCAGTTCATCATGAACTCCTCCGATCCGTTAAGCACTGAACCCATAGTATACGGGGCTGTTACACCGACAATCAGCGGCTTCTTCAGACAGGGCGCGGCAAGTTTTACTGCTTCAATCAAAGGCGACGTGGTATCGTTTATTGGCGACGGTACAACGGCGCTCTCCAACGCGGCAATATCGGCATACAACGCCGCCCCGAGTTGAGGAAAATCAGTCTCGTCCATCGTGCATTTCATCCCGAAGGAGACAGCTTCGCACCACAGTTCGGTCATGCGAATGACCACGCTCACGGGATATTGTTCTGCAATTCGAACGAGGACATCCTTTTGTTTTCTGCTATCCGTCAGCACATCATGAACGGATAGCCCCATCTCTTTAATCACCGGATAGAAAAGGCAGGGTGCCGCGCCTTTACTGGTAACCAACTCCGAGATTATCCTATTCATAGCGAATCCCTCCTGTCTGTTCCATTTGCCATTAAGACGTTTATTCGGTCACTGATATGAAAATCGAATTTATGGGCGGAGGTTAAGGGGGAGGGGTTCATGGGGATTTGTCAAAACTGCGCCGCTAGAAAGGATTGATGCTGCGCGCATGAGCGGAGACCAGAGTGATTCCGCTCCAATATGCGAGTGATTTTCGTCAAGGTCTTTGCTGGCACGCACGTTCGGCTCTTCCTTTGAAGCTTAGTTAGCTGACCACTCGTTCCCACACTCAGCTCAAGTGGATGATGCTCTCGGGGCATAGTTCCAGCGTACACGTACACCATGTACTCAAGATCGGCGATGGATCGCATGGTTGGACCTCCGGCGTACGCTCGAATTTACTCACTGGCGCGCCTTACCGGCCCTATCATCTGACGGGGAGGCAATTTCCGGTCTTTCTGGGACTGCTCCACCTACCCTCGCGGCCAGGGCACGCGGAAGCACGCGAGGGCGCGCTATCGCACTTGTGCCTGCGCTCCGGGGCTTATCCGGTCATCGGCGTCCGTTTTCCGTCTGTTTTTTGGTCATCGGACAATTCTCACTCTAGTAAGTGTTCCCGTGGGCGCACCATCTACGGTGGAGAGGACGAAAAAGGGGACAGGGAAGGGACTGAGTTGGCCTTAAACGCCACCCACTGCCCGCCTCAGACCGCCCCCGCCCCGATCAAGCCTCTCGCCTGCCGGATTTCCGGTAGGCGGCCTAGGGTGCAACCCTCGCCCGCAGCAGTAGCGCAATGCGCTCGATCTGCTTTTTCCCTTGATGCACTCGGCGGAGCCTTGGTCGGCTTTTCGTATGGCCGCGGCGTAGGCATCTTCAGCCGCGGCGTAGTCGTGATCGGCCACCGACTGTCCCATGCCGGCAAGCCTCTTCCCCCCAGTTGCAAAGTTGGACCGCCTGAGTCGTGGGCTGCCCAACCTCGACAAGTTCGGCTCGGATTGCTTTCTTATGGCGTGAGGAATCATTCGAGGGCTCTAGGTTTAGCTTCCACCTCTGAACTGTGCGTGCTCTAGACCAATGAAATCACGCCGCGCCCGGACGGACCGACTCCCCTCCGCCCAACCGATTCCCGCTCTCATCACGGGCCTGTCTGATTCACGCCGCATCCCGCCCGCTGGCACCCGCGGCGCCCAACGCCTGACCCCCGCCATCCTTCATCGTTGGGAAGCGATGCAATATGGCATGTTCGTCTGCTTCGGCCTTAGCACCTTCGTCGGTGCGGAGATGCCCAGCGGGGACGATCCATCTACGCTCTACGCCCCAGATAGGCTGGACGTCGATCAGTGGGTCGCGGTCGCCCGCGACGCCGGGATGAAATACGCCGTACTCACCACCAAGCATATCAGCGGCCACTGCCTCTGGCCCTCCCGCCATACGCGCTACCATGTCGGCACCTCCCGCAACCGGACCGATGTGGTCGCAGCCTTTCTGCGGGCCTGCGCGCGGTACGGTATCCAACCGGGTTTCTATTACTCCTCGTGGGACAATCACCACCGCTTTGGCTCGCTATCCGCGAATATCGCCCCCCAGCCGCTGGAGCCGACGGGGCCGCCCACCAACCGCAGTTCCGCCTTTGTGACCCAAGCCTATCTGGATTTCCAATGGGCCCAGATCACCGAATTGATGGACCAATACGGTCCGGTGGCCGAATGGTGGATTGATATTCCCCACCTGCTGCCGCGCGACTACCGCGAGCGCCTCTACGCGCACATTGCCACGCGCCAACCCGAGGCCGTGATCATCCATAATCACGGCCTCGGCGATGGCACGGCCTTGGTCATGGACCGGGTCTGGCCCACCGACATCATCACCATCGAGCGCTTCCTGCCGAACTCCGCTACCAGCCCCATGCAATGGCGCACGCTGGACAGGGCGGATTACTACATTCCCGGAGAGGTCTGCGATCCCATTGGCCAGAATTGGTTCTATACCGCCCGAGATCGACCCCGTTCTGACGCTGAGCTGCTCGGCATGTATCTCACCAGTGTCGCGCGCGGGACTAACCTGCTGTTGGCCGTGGGGCCGGACCAGCACGGCTTGATTCCTCGGCGTTACGTCGCGGCGCTGACCCGACTGCGTCAAAATCTGGACCGTCTGGCGTTATAGGCTTAACACTGCACCAAGCGCTTAACCTGCCCGCGACTCGCGGTCGTGTACCTTAATGTCGATGCCCTCGTCGGCGCCAAAGTCGGTGAGACGGGCATCATGCCCAAGCTCATTTTCATACGCAGCGTCCACCTGCTCGAAACGATGCCACTCGTTTTCATTCAGCAACTCCAGAGACCAGCCGTCTATGAACGGGTCTGGTTTACGTGAAACAGTTGCAGGCATGTCGGGCGTCCTCGCACCTGACACAATCGGCGGCTCGGCCTGTTTAGCCTTTTTGCGTAAGAGGTCCTTGTGAAACCGGCCCCAGGACGCAGATACACCTGCAAGAGTCTAGCGCCAGCGTGCGTAGTTATTGATTAGCGGACTACCCGGAAACCTGCCGCGACAACGGCACTGGCAAGCAATGCCCACTAGAGCCAAGCGGGTGAGCTTGCAGGCCGCGGGGTTGAGAGACTTAAAATTGGATATCGGGGGGACATTGTCGGCCTGTAACGCCACCCACCCCACCGACTCGCTGCGTCGCGGAAAGCTCCACTCAGTCGTCAGGCCCAGCGCAACACCGTTCGATGTCGATCACCCTGCTCGGGTTCGGCGAGCCAGCGCTTGAACTCCTGCGCCTGATCCCTCAACAACCCAGCCAGCCCGGGTGCCTCGCCCTCTGCCCCTCCCCTCCCCTCTCCTAACGTCTTCCACCCCGATCCGCTGTCCCAGGGGTGAGGGCATTTATCCTCTGCACTCTGCTGCCCCGTACGCGCCCTATGCCCACTCTGGACGACAACGCCCTCCGGGAGCGTGACATCGACCCCAAGGCCGTTCCGTCGAAACCCAAAATCTGGACCGTCGGCACGTTGAGTTACACCGCCGCGGGCCTGTTCGCCCTCTTCTGCTGGCTGCTGGCCGGCGACTACGCGTGGTCCATGAAGGAGCGGGCCGTCAACCCGCTCGCCCAGGTCATGCTCCGGAACTTCACCGCGCCCGACTGGCTCGTGGGCCTGCTGGTCGGCTCCGTCCCGGCCGCCATCGGGATGATCCTGGGACCGATCGTCAGCGTCCGCTCTGACCGACACCGGGGCGCCTGGGGCCGCCGGATCCCGTTTCTCCTGTTTCCCACCCCCATCATCGCGCTGTCGATGTTCGGTCTGGCCGTCACCCCGGCCTGCGCCAGCTGGGTGCATGGTTATCTCGGCGTCAGCTCCCCCGGCCTGATGGCCTGCCGCCTGGCCATTTTCGGGCTCTTTTGGACGACCTTCGAAATCTCCTCCATCACCGTCAACATCCTCTATGGCGCCTTGATCAACGACGTCGTCCCGCAGCTGATCATCGGCCGATTTTTTGCGCTCTACCGCGCGGTCGGGCTCATCACCGGGATTATCTTCAATTTCTATCTCATCGGCGAGGCCCAGGATCACTTCTTCTGGATTTTCGTCGGTCTGGGCCTGCTGTTCGGGATCGGCTTTGCAGTCATGTGCCTGAAGGTCCGGGAGGGCGCCTATCCGCCCCCGGCCCAGCCCCCGGCCTCCGTCCTCACCAGTCGGCTGATCGGGCCGGTAAAGTCCTACATCAAGGAGTGCTTCACGAAGCCGTTTTACCTGCGCTATTTTCTCGCCACCACCCTGGCGTCGCTCGCCCTCGGCCCGGTCAACACGTTCAGCATCTACCACGCGCGCAGCGTGGGGATGAGTGACAGCCTCTACGGGAAATGCCTCGCACTCTCCTACGCGATTTCCCTCCTGCTCGCCTATCCCCTCGGGGCCCTGGCGGATCGGTTCCACCCCGTGCGCCTGGGGATCTTTGGCATGTCCTGCTACGCGGCGGGCATGCTCGGCGGCTTCTTCGTGGCGACCGACCAATGGAGCTTTTTTGCCTCCTTCGCGCTGCACACCGTGCTCGCCGGCGCCTATCTGACGGGCACCGCTTCCATCGGCCAGCGCCTGCTGCCCGCGGCCAAGTTCGGCCAGTTCTCGTCGGCCGCCGGCATCATCGGCGCCGTCTGCTTCATGATCCTGCCGCCCGCGCTCGGTTTGTTCATCCAGGGCATGAACCATGACTACAGGTATGTCTTTCTGCTCGCCAGTTTGCTCGCCGGACTGAGTGCGGGGGGTTACGTCTCCCTCTGGCTCAACCTCAAGCGACTGGGCGGCTCCAAGGCCTATGTCGCCCCATGACCCGCCTCCCGTCTCGCTTTTCGTCTCCCTTGCTGCCCCCTCCCCTCCGTCCCTAGTCCCCGTCGCCCGGCCGACGCATCGCTTGGTCCCCACCTCTGGAGCAACCCCCTCCCCGCCATGAAAGACTCTCCCTTGGACTTCAACGCCATCACCCGCCGCCAAGTCGTGGGCGCCAGCCTGGCAACAGCAGTCGGTCTGGCTCTGAAGTCAGACGCCTTTGGCCGCTCGGCCGAGACCAATGACCCGAAGGCACCCGCAGCCGCCTCGCCGTTGCCCGGCCAGCCCGCAGCCCCCGCCGTCAGCCCCACCGGAGGCAACCGGCCTCTCCTCAAGGCGATTGCCATCAATGCCGCCGAGGGGATCCTCGACCCACTCTGGGACCCCAGCCTGAGCGGGCTGGCCCAATGGCACGTCGAACCCGGCGAGGCCCACGGCCTCCGGGTCTCGCAAAACTGGTGTTTTGCCAACTTCGAGTGGTCGCGCCGGCCCGCCAGCGGCCCGGCGCTCAAGATGACGCGGCCGTTCGAGGCCGACTGCACCGGCTATGACCGCGTGATCGTCAGTATCATGGCCCCGCTGCATTCCGTCCTGAAAATGACGGCGATCACCGATGCGGGCGTCCGCACCTTCACCTCGGCGCCTGCGCCGGCGCTCAAGAAGGAGCACGCCCTGGAACTCAATGGCGCGCGGGTGCTGCACTCGCTCACGCTGGAGATCGAGTCCGACGCCGTGGGCGTCACCAGCGGCTGGATCAACTGGGTGGGCGTGCAGCACAGCCAGTACCTCGAGCGCGTCCGGTGGATGTGGAACCGCTTTGACTCCGCCTGGGCAGGGTACCTCCAGCCCGAGTCCTACGAGCCCAAGTTCGAGCCCACGCATGGCCTGCTGGTCAACACGACCGAGCTCGACGCGCTCCGCCGCCGGCACAACGCCTTCCTCGCGGTGCATCAGGAGTCTCCCTTCACCAAGGCGGCGGCCGCGGCGTCGAAACTGGAGCCCGAGCGCATGGTGCGCGAGTTCGTGAACTTCTGGGGCGACACGCGCTACAACCGCGAGCGGGACCATGGCAACAACCTGCTGGCCAGCGCCCCCGTGGGCCACGCGGTCAACGCCGTCATCGCCGGCCTGCTGCTCAAGGACAAGGCCCTCCTCCGCCTCGGCGCCCGCTTCGCCATGGCACTGGGCATGTCCGGACGCTGGGACGACGGCATGATCTGCTATCTGCCCGGCGGCGTCTTCGAGCACCGCAGCTTCGTCCAGTCGCTGTGCGTGCATGAGATCGCCCTCGTCCTCGATCTGGCGGGCGAGATGTTCACCGAGGTCGCCCGCGACTTCCTGCACCGCCGCATCGCCGAGGAGGGCCTCGGCTCGATCAATTTCAACACCTGGAAGCACGACTACATCTTCCACTGCAACCAGCTCGCGTGGTTCACCCCGGGCCGGATGGCGGGCTACACGCTGCTCGAAAAAGCCTGGCCGCGGGTCAAGCCCTACACCGAGATGGCCTATTCCGACCTCACCGAGAGCCTCGGCTACGCCATCCTGCCGGACGGCGGCTATGTGGAGGGACCCACCTACTTCCGCTGTGTCGCGCGCGACGGCGGGCTCTCGCTTTATTACTACGCCCGGGCGCGGGGCCGGCACCTCCGCGACCTGATCCCCGGCTCCGTCCGCCTCACCGGCGACTTCGGGGCCGCCGTGCTCTCCACCGATGCCGACCAGGACGTCATCCCGATCTGCGATGCCAGCCATCGCCTCGAGCAGGAGGCCCTCGCAGTGATGGCGGTCGCGCTGCCGCAGAGCCCCTGGGTCACCATGCTCCGGAAATCCCTCGCTCGCACCCATGGCATGGCCAACACGCTCATGGCCTGCCTCCTCGAGGCCGACACCCCCGCCGCGGGCCCCGCCGCCAAGCCCTTCGTCTTTCTGCCGGACATGGGGCTGCTCGCCTCCACCCGCGAACACCACGGCGCGTGGACCAAGATCCTGGTCCTGGGCAACAAGGCGAACGCCGGCCACACCCACGAGGACAAGGGCAGCTTCGTGCTCGAACACCGCGGCGAGACCTACGCCATGGACCCGGGAACCTGCGACTACTCCAGCCCGCTCGCCGGCACCCTCAAGAACTGCGAACGCCACAACATGCTCATCCCCGTGGGCACGCAGTTTCGCCCGGCGCCCGAATCCCCGCTCACCTTCGACGTCCGCCCCGCCGGCTCCGGGGACGAAGTCCAGTTCGCCGCCGCCATCGACGCCACCCCGGGCTGGCCGAATTACCGCAAGTGGGTCCGCTCATGGTCCTCCGTCACGCCCGACCAGCTCACCATCACCGACGACTACGAGCTCACGCCCACCGGCGGCACCGGCGTCGAGTTCTACTGGCAGACCGCGATGCCCGTCGCCGTCGCGGGACAGACGATCACCCTCACGGGCAAGCACGGCTGCGCCATGCTGGAGGCTCCCGCCGGCACGACTATCCGGGTCGACGACCTGCCCATGCCGCCGGATCGGGTGCAGCGCCGCATCGCGATCGTCAGCGCCGCCCCCAAGGGCAAACTCGTCGTCACGGTGCGCCTCGCGTAGACTCAGATTTTGCGTTCGGCTTGGGCTCTAGCCATATAGCGCTGCCCTTTCGTCTAGGAATCCACCCCGCACACGATGCGCCTTTCCCTCATTCAACCGAAGGTGCTCAGGCACCTCTTGCCCCTGCTGTTTCTCGCCGGAGCCACCGGCCACGCGGAGGTCGCCGCGGCCAAGACCCAATCGGTCTTCTTTCCGACTCCCGTCGTGCACGCCCTGCAGGCCAATCTGGCCCGCAGCCCCTGGGCCCAGGAGGGCGCCCGCCAGTGCCTCGCCGCCGCCCAGCCATGGCGGGAAAAATCCGACGACGAGCTCTGGGCCGCCATGTTCGGCGCGACGATCCAGCGCTCGTGGATGGTCTGGTCCAACGGCTTCTGCCCGGCCTGCCGGAAAAACGTGCCGATGTACGAGTGGAAATTCGACGCCCTGCACACCCCCTGGAAGGCCGCCTGCCCGCAGTGCGGCGAGCAGTTTCCGAAAAATGATTTCGGCAAGTTCTACCGCTCCGGCCTCGATGCCCAGGGCGTTTTCGCCCCCGCGCGCGCCGACCGTTCGCTGCTGTTCAATACCGACCACCCGGCGGCCAATGACCCGCTGCACCGCTTCGGCGTGGATGACGGCACCGGGTACTTCGACGGCACCAACCGCTGGCACTTCATCGGCGCCTACCTCGTCCGCAGCCAGTGGAAGCAGGTCGTGCTCGCCGGCATCCGCCACCTCTCCACCGCCTACCTGCTCACCGGCGAGGCGGTCTACGCCCGCAAGGCGGCGATCCTCCTCGACCGCGTCGCCGACCTCTACCCGACCTTCGACTACCTGACGCAGGGCCTGACCTACGAGTCCGCCAACCCCATCACCGGCACCGGCATGGTCTCCGTCTGGCATGACGCCTGCCATGAGAGCCTGGAACTGGCCCTGGCCTACGATATGATCTTCCCCGCGATCGCCCAGGATCCGGAACTGGTCCGCTTCCTGTCGGCCAAGGCGCGCGAGCACGGGCTGGCCAACCCCAAGGCCAGCGGGGCGGACATCCGGCGCAACATCGAGGCCGGCATCCTGCGCGAGGTGCTCCGGCGCCCCGACAAGATCGCCAGCAACTTCCCCGCCACCGATGTCACCCTGATCGTCAGCCAGGCCATCCTCGACTGGCCCCACAACCGCGAGTCGCTCACCACCGCCCTGCAGGCCATGCTGACCAAGGCCACCGCCGTGGACGGCCTGAGCGGGGAAAAAGGCCTGTCCGGTTACAGCGTCACCGTGCCGCGCCTCGTCGCCGGCACCCTCGGCCTGTTCGACCGGCTGGCCCCCGACCTGCTGGCCACGCTGGTCAGCCGCGTCCCCAACCTGAAGCAGACCTACCGGTTCCACGCCGACACTTGGCTGGCTGAAAGCTACTACCCGAAGATCGGGGACACCGGCAGCTTCGGCCGGAAGGAGCCCAGCTACGCCGGCCTGGCCTTCAGCCAAAATCCGCTCGACCCTGCGGCCACCGGGCTCCCCCTGGTCTCCAGCTACACCCTGTGCTGGAAGCTGTACGAGCTCACCCACGATCCGGTCTACGTGAAGCTGCTTTTCCGGGCGAACGGCGACTCCGTGGCCAACCTGCCGTACGACCTTCTGGTGGAGGACCCGTCGCCCATCCAGCAGGCCGTGGCCCGGGTGATCCGGGAACAGGGCACGTCGCTCGACACGCCCTCGGTGAACAAGGAGCAGTGGTGCCTCGCGGTGCTGCGCTCGGGCGCGGGCGACAACCGCCGCGGGGTCTGGCTGGACTACGATGTCGGCGGCAACCACGGCCGACCGGACGGGATGAACTTCGGGCTCTACGCGAAGGGGTTGGAACTGCTCTCCGGCTTCGGCTACCCGCCCGTGCAGTTCGGCGGGTGGTCCTCGCCGCGCGCCCTGTGGTACAAGATGACCGCCGCGCACAACACCGTGGTCGTGGACGGAAAAAACCAGACGCTGCATTTCGGCGAGCCGGAGACCGCGCCGCTGAGCGTGCAGCTGAATCCGCTGAAGGGGAACGTGCGCGCCCGCACGACCGCCTGGTCCGCCGGCGAGGCGGTGAAGCTGATCCGGGTCTCCGGCCCCGAGCTCGTCCAGACCACCCCGCTGGCACAGTACGAACGCTCGCTCCTGCTGGTCGACCTGTCGGCGGAGGACAGCTACGTGCTGGACATCTTCCGGGTCGCGGGCGGGCGCGACCACGCCAAGTTCCTCCACGGCTATTTCGGCGCCGCCCAGACCACCGGGCTCGAACTCCAGCTCCTGACGGACTACGGCCAGGGCACCCAGATGCGCCACTTCCGGGGCGGCACGCCCGCCCCCGGCTGGCAGTGCGACCTGCGGGCCGACGATCGCTACCACTACCTGCCCGCCGGCGCCGACGTGCACCTGCGCTACACCGACCTGACCCGCGACGCGCAGGCCGCAGTGGCCGAGAGCTGGCTGGTTTACCAGGACGCCGGCGTCGCGCGCGAAGCCTGGGTGCCCAGCGTGATGGTCCGGCGCCAGTCGTCGGCCGCGCCGCTGACCTCGACCTTTGTCGCGTTGCTCGAACCCTACGCGGGCCAGTCCAACCTCAGGGCCATCACGCGGCTCCCGTTGCAGACGGCGAACGGCGCCCCGGCGGCCGACACGGACGTGGCCGTCGCCGTGGAGCAGGCGAACGGCCGCACCGATCTCCTCGTGGCGGCCGCCGCGGGCACGGGCCGGCGCGTCCTCGTGCAGCCCGACTGGGACCTCACGACCGACGCCGATTTCTGCCTGGTCCGGCGCGGGAAAAGCGGGGAGATCGAGCACGTGTGGCTGGCCAACGGACGCACCCTGAAGTGCGGCCGACTGGAGGTGACGCTGTCGACGGTCTCCCCCTCGTTTGAAGCGGTGGTCGTAGACGGGAAGCTGGTGATCCGGCTCGGCTCCGCCCGCACCCAGCCGCCGACCGCCCCGGGCAAATAATAACGCCCCAAAGCGGCTGATATCCGGCAACGGCCATTGCCTACCACGGGGGAACCCGCCCTGGGCTGGGCCGCTCGGTGCGACTGCCCGCGAACCGGAAACTGCGCGCCGGATAAATCATCCATCGGGCCGGCACAAAGATTTCAGCCGGGGCCGGTTTGGGCCGATAGTCTGTTTCCATACCCATGTTGGGATCTCGCCCACCGCCGAGCACCACGACTGGCATGTGCCCTCATCCTTACTTCCCAGCTTCGCTTGGCGCAATGACGCTTGGCGGTGCTTCAGCCTGCCCGAATTTGTCTGGTGGAGCCCCGGCGGTCTGGCATGCTGTGGCCTGCTGGAGCCAGGCTGATTTTCGACGCTAACCGCGCGAACCACCCCACTCGCCATGAATCGTCTCCCACGTTGGCTGACCTTGTTGCTCGCCCTGCTGCTGACCGGCCCCGGCGGGGCCCAGGACCAACCCGCCCGACCAGTCACCGCCGACGCCAAGGTCGGCGCTCTGCTGGGCAAGTACGCCGGCCGGCTGGAGTCGCTGCTCGCCCCCTTCGGCCGGCAGGACAGCGCGGCGGAAAAAGCCAAACCCGTCCTCTCCCCCGAGGCCGCCAGCCAACTGGCCGAGGGGTGCTCCGCCTTTTTCCGCGAGCTCGCCTCCTCCGAGAACGGCCCGCCGCTGGATCGTCTCGCCCTGCAGCGCTTCAAGCAGAACTTCCCCGGCGGCGGGCCCGCGTGGGAACCGCAGTTCCTGGCGCTGGAGCGGGCCTTGATGATGGGCCGGGCGCAGCTGGTGAACCAGCTGTGGCTCGAGACGATCGGCGAATACACCCAGGCCAATCCCGACAAGGCCGCCTACATCATTGGCGAGATCGACATCGGCTCGTGGATCCAGATGCGGCTGTCGGACCTGGATTTCGCCGGCGACATCGACTTTTCCTCCTCGACCACGGACGTGAAGGTCAACCGCGACCTGGTCAAGCTGTTCGAGGGCAAGCTCGTCGCCCACACCGGGCTCGACATGGTGGGCGCCGATGCCCTGCTCACGCCCCACGGCGACGCCTCCAACCACGTGTTCATCGATGACTGGGGCAAGGCGTACGCGGAGATGGAACTCATCCGGCCCGGCGCCAAGGTGAAGATCCTCGAACTCGACGCCAACAACCGCGTCGTGCTGGAGCACGGCCGGCCCAAATTCCGGATTGAACCCGGCGAGGTGCTCCTCTGGGAGGCGGCGACGCGCAAGGACGGCGCGGTAGAGCTGCCCAAAATCGGGATCGAGCGCGAGCCCATGCTCTCGCTGGAGATGTACCGGCACGAGATCCATGACATCGCCAACGGCCCCTTCGCCAACGCCCAGAAGCTCACCAAGGTGATGAAGTACCTCGAGCGCTCGTTCGCGCTGAACGACAAGGCGCTCGCCGCCTTCCGCTCGTCGATGCCGGAGACCGATCCGGCCATGCGCAGTCTGGCCGAGGCGATGATCGCGGCCAAAAAACAGAAGCTCAGCGGCCCGCAGATCAACGACATCGTCAGCCAGTTTGCCCAGGCGGAACTCGGGGAAACCCTGAGCCCGGACAACTACGGCTCCATCGTCCTGCGGCTCGAGGCGCGGGCCCAGATCGCGATGCTCGACAATTCCTGCCGGGCCATTGCCGCCCGCTTCAACCAGATGGCCGCGATCGTGGCGGAGCCGGAACGGCGGCAGGCCCTCAACCAGTTCTGGGGCGACCTGCAGAAGGAGAGCGCCGCGCTGCGCGCCAGCCACATCGATCCGCCCGCCATGCTCGAGCAGGCGGTGAAACTCGCCCAGGACGTCGCGAACGCCAAGCTCCCGCCCGAGGAACTCGCCAAGCGCGCCGGCGAGATGCGCGGGTTGCTGGAGGATTCCTACAAGCTCACCCCCTCGGTCATCGACCGGATCATGAAGTTCGACCCCTACGGCCTGCTCCGCGACTACCTGCGGGACAAATGCAAGTGGCAGGTCGAGTGGATCGACAAGTTTGTCGCCGGCACGCGCGAGAAATATCCCAACGCCGCCGCGCTCCACGACAAAGTCACGGCCTTCAACAACGAGTGGAACCAGTCCCTGGAGGGATCGAAGCTGATGTCGTCGATGGATTTTGCCGACAACGCGATCCAGCTCTTCGATGCCTACCAGACCGGCCGCACCCATGCCGACGGGCTGGTGCAGGCCTCGTGGGCGCTGGCCAAGCTCAAGGCCGCCGGCCACTTCCCCACCCTCGCGCTGGGCAAAAGCCTGCTCGACGCCTACGAGCAGGGCGACCCGACCGCCGCCGGCATGGCGATCGGCTTTTATTACCTGCCCACGGTCGGCGCCTTCTACCAGACGAGCCAGCACCTGAAGCGACTCGATGCGTTCGGCCAGGACGAGAACTTTGCCAAGCAGGTCGCGTTGATGCAGCAACGCGCGACCTTCGACGCCCGCGGGCGGATGACCAAGCTCACGCTCAAGATCGGCCACGGGGAGGACGAGACGCTCACGCTCCCCGACACCGACGACCCGGAGGTGCGCGCCGAGGCGTTCGCGAAATTCTTCATCAACGGCGGCGACCTCGGCGACCTGATTTCGGGCAATCCGGCGTTCCGCTACTGGGCCACCCTCATCCCGCGGGAGTCGTGGGAATTCGGCGGCCAGGCCAATGCCGCAACCGCCTTTGGCGATGGCAAGGGGTGGGATTTCTCCGGCTACCGCCGCAAGATGGAGACGCTGCGCAAGAATTTCCCGAATTCCGCCGAGATCGCCCAGTTGACCCTGCTCCTGCAGGACGTCCGCTCGCGGCCGGCCCCGCAGGACAAAAATACAGCGGCCCGCAACGAGCGTCTGCAGCAGATCGAAAACGCCATCGAGGTCGGCCTGTGGAAGGGGCTGTTCTCCCTGCTCGAAGCCTCCGCCTGTCCCGCCCTCGCGCAGATGGAGGACGACTTGAAGCAGCTCGAGTTTGAACTGCGCGTCGGCGACCTCCCCCGCGTGCCGCGCAAGGGCATTGTCACCCGGGCCAAGGCCGAGATCGCCGCGCGGCAGTCGTGGACCCAGACCATCGACTTCAACTCCAAGTTTATCCTCACCCACTACCTCGAGTCCTATCGCAAGGTGAAGCGCATCCAGCAGCAGGTGCAGTCGCTCTGGACCACGGAGTGGGGCGTCAACTGGGTGGCGATCACCAGTCCTCCGCTGAAAAATCTGCTCACCGGCGAACTCGATCGCGGCGCGCCGCGGCTCACCTGCGTACCGGACGACGACGTGAAACTGGCCGAGGCCTGCCTCGCCGCCCACCGCGCGCGCCAGGCCAAGATGATCGATCATCTCCGGTTCACGCTCAACCGCCCGATCGATCCGGTGAAAGACCGGCCCCTGCTGCTGCAGATTGCCCAGCTCGAATTTGAAATAGAACATATCCTCGATGATGCGGCGCCGCGCGGCATCGAAGGTTTGTCGCCCGAAAGTGAAGTGCTCCGCCAGGATCGGCTGGCGAAGCTCAACGCGCTGCTCGCGAAAATCGGCCAGACCAACCTCAAGCTCACGATCGAGGGCCGCGCCGTCGCCATCGTCGGCAAGCCGGTGGGGTTCCGCACCCACATCGAAGGTTTCAACACGACGACCTCCGCTAAATTCCGCATCGAATGGGACAACAAACTCGGCGCAGGCCACTCCGTCGGACTCACCCCCGCCAAGCCCGGTGAGATCACGCTGCGCTACACCGCCTATGGAAAAACCAAGAGCGGCGGCGAGGCCGTCGTCGGCAAATCGACGCCGTTCACGCTGATCGTCATCGCCGACCCTTACGCGAAGCTGCAACCCAAGGCCCAGCCCGAGCTCACGATCCTGGGACGGAGTTCGGCCGTCACCGGCGAGAAGGTTCCCCTGCTCGCCAAGCTGACCCACGCGCCAACGGATGCCGCGAAGATCGTCATCAAGTGGTCCGACCAGACCCGCAAGCTCTCGCTCGGCCGGGGCGAGCGGGTACTGTTCTCCACCGACAAGGCCCAGACCTACGCGCTGAAGGCCCAAGCTGTCGCCACCGATCTCAAGGGGGTTGAGACCACGCTCGCCGAGGTCACCCACCCGATCACGGTAACCCTGGCACCCCCGGTCCCCGTGGAGCCCGAGTCGGCACCCGCCACTGACGGTGAACCGGCGATCACGATCGATTGCCCACCCGAGGTGGTGGCCGGCGTCCCCTTCACGGTTACCGCCCACGTGCGCAGCGACATCCTCTCCCGCGCCGAGGCGGTCTTTGTGACCATCCACGGGGTCGGAACCACCGGTGGCTATACCTCGTTTTACGATGCCGGCAGCAACCTGCGGGCAACTTCGGGCAACTGCATCTTCCTGCCAGGTAATGATGAGAAGACTTTCAAGGTGGCTGTCTACTGCTCGGTCTACGACCGGTTTCGCCGCGGCGCGCCCCTAGAAGGCGATATACCCGGATACAAGATTGACCGAAATATCATCGCCTACGCGTCCGAGGCGTCGCCCTATTTTGGGGTCTTTCGCGAACGATCAGACTCGGGAGAGGTGGTCGGCGTCCAACTCCCGGCCGATCAATCCCACATCGTCCTGAAACCAGCCGGGGTGGTGCTGCACCCTCCGGCCCCGTGGGTGACCGGCACCCGCACGCGCGACTACCGACTCTGGTCGGATGCCACCGTCCGGCTTGAAAAAGTGTTCACCGATTCGTCCGGGCGGGAATCCAAGGGCCGTTGCTACGGCGACGTCGCGATTCTGGTGGATACTTTCTCCCCCTACCACGACACCCGCTTGCTCGACGGGCTCGACAAGGCCGACCACGCGACCTTCGTCCGCGAGGATCAAAACCTCGACAAGTACATCGCGCTGTTCATCGAGCAACAAAAGGCCGATTTCGATCGGGAGCGGGCCAAGCTGACCCGGGCCAAGGCCGACCAGACCCGGTTCGAGTCCTTCTCGGCCAACGGCTGGAGCGGTTACATCATCGAGACGAAGCCGTACTCCGAGGAGCGCGACTCCAATTTTGGTTCCTCGGTCCGAGGAACCCTGTTCCGGTACGGACTCAAGCTCAGCTTCACCGGCACAGTCGTCAGCTTTGTCGGCACTGCCGCCGGCAATGACTGGTGCGAGAGTGTCGTGCGCCAACTCCATGCCCAAATCCCGGCCATTCTCGGCTCGTTTTCGTTTCCGCCGATCGACTTGGCGGCCCGCGCCCAGGAGCAACAGCTGGAGCAGGAAAACCGCCTGCGGGTGGTCATCGGCTCGAAACGAGGCGGCGGGCTCCGGCCCGGCGAGACCACCGAGCTCACCGCCACCGTCTCAGGCGGAAAACCGCCCTATCGCTACACCTGGACGGGCGCCAAGGGGACGACCCAGTCCGCCACTTTCAAGCAAGCCAAGGCGGGCCGCTACGACGTCGGCGTCAGCGTCACGGATGCCGGTCAGCAGAACACCAACGCGCAACTCACGCTCACCGTCAGCCCGGTGCAGGCAAAGATAGCGGGGGTGCCCACCGAGCCCTATTTCCCGGGCCAAACCGTCAACCTGCGCGCCGTCGTCGAGGGCCTGCCGCCCGACGCCTTTCGCTGCCAGTGGGCCGTGGGGCCCCAGGGGATCATCTCGGTGCTCGCCGGGATCGCCGAGTTGCCGATCGAGTGCCGCACCATGGCCGCCACCCGCATCGGCCTCACCTTGATTCCTCTGGACGGCGACGAGGCCATCGCCGTGGCGGCACCCGTGATCCTGCAACCTGTGCTGCCCCAGTTTGGCGTGACGTTTGATCCGATGAACGCGAAACCGGGCGACGAGGTGCTGGTCACCGTCACGCCGTCCATCGCCGCGGCCAAGCCGTTCTTCGCTTTCAAATGGGACAAGCCGGCCTCCGGCGAGCGTATGGAATACGAGGACACCGCCCGCGTCATCGGCTTCCGTGTCCAGGACGCCAAGCCCGTGGCCGTGACCGCCACGATCCACGCCGTGTCGTCCGGCGAGGAGGTGGGCAAACTCTCTGCAACCTACGCACCGTCGAACTACCAAGTAACGGCCAAGGTCGTCGGACCGGCCAACCGCGGACCCCAGCCACAGGTCTGGCTGCCCGGGCAGGGACTCGCGGCGGCGCCCCAAGGCACCTACGGCACGGATGAAATCGTGCTCGTCCGCGCCGACCTCGCGCCCGATCTCGCCGGGGACGCCGTCCGTTGGAAATGGACGGCCAATGAGGGCACGAACATTCTCTCCTCCGAGTTGGCGCGCGAGATTCGGGTGGTCCGCAGCACCCCGGGGCAGGCCGCACTGACGGTCACCGCCACCACGCCGGAAAACATCCAGCTCGGCAACGCCGCCGCCGGTTTCTCCGTGGCGGCGGCCGAGACGGTCAAGCACCCGAAGCCGCCCGTCGCCTCGCTCGCCGCCGATGCCCGGGAAATTCCCCTCGGCAAAACCACCCTGCTCACGGCGGGGGTGCGTGACGGCCAGCCCCCGTTCACCTTCGCGTGGAGCGGCAGCGTGGTGCCCCAGGAGCAGCTGGCCGTGTTCTTCGGCCGAACCGCCGGGCGGCAGGACGTCGTGGTGCGCGTCACGGATGCGCTGGGCAAGTCCGCCCAAGCGTCCGTCACGCTCGACGTCAAACGCCCGCCGTTCCGGGTGTTTCTCGCCGCGGACGGGCTCGACCAGCCCTCGGCCAACGGCCGGGTCACGCTCTCCGCCGGCACCCCCCTCGCGCTCGCGGCCCAGGTCGATGGCGGCACCCCGCCCTTCAAGTTTGCGTGGTCGGGGGCCGCATCCGGCCGCGGCGCCGAGGGCACCAGCACCGCGCCGAGCGAACCCGGCAGCAGCGACACGGCGACGGTGAGCGTCACCGATGCCACCGGGGCCACCGCCGAGGCGAGCCTGACGCTCGCCACGCATGAAAGCATGCTCCCCCGCTCGGCCCGGAAGCCGGCCCAACCGGGCGAACCCGGCTTGCGCGCCCCGGCCCCGGGCAAGGCCACCCCGCCGGTCCCGTCCACTCCCCCTTCCCCCCCGCGGGCCGCAGCGCCGACTCGTGAGACGGCGCAGGACGCGGAGGACAAGTTTGCCGGCGGCAAGGCCCGGGCCAAGGAACTGCGCGAGGCCGGCGCCAAGCTCCAGCAAGCCGGCGACCTCGTCGGCGCGATCGCCAAATACCGCGAGAGCCTCAAGTTTTACCCCGACCCCCGCCTCGAGGAGCATATCAAGAAACTCGCGGCCTCCCTCACCCCCTAGCGTTCCCCATGCATCGATCCCTCCTCCCCCTGGTGGCCGCCGCGCTGCTGACGGCGTGTGCCAAGCCCGCACCGACGCCGCCGCCCGCCAGTCCCCGCCCCGCCGCCGCCCCGAGCACGATGACCCCGGCCCCGACCGCACCGGTGCCGGCGAAGAAGCGCACGCCCATCCCCGCCACCAAGCCCGCGGCGCCCAGCGCCACGGCCCGGCCCGGCGAAGAAGCGGACGACATCGAGCCCGATCCCCTGAACCACGCCAATCTCGCCCAGCCCCTTGTCGCGCCAGCACCCAAAGCCGGCGCGGATCAACCCCAAGACCCCTCGAAATAACCCCGGCCCCCCCATGCGCTTCATCGGCGGATTGATTCTCCTCTTGCTCGCGATCCTCGCGTTTCACTGGTGCGCGGGCGAGATCGCGATCCAGAACCTCGGCTCCGAAACCCGCGCCCGGGTAACCCGCGTGACCCGCAGTTTCTCCATGCGGGTGCGCTCCTCCTACAGCGCGCACTACGAATTCGACGCCCGGGAGCAGGGCACGGCCTACGGCACGTTCCCCTCCCACCGCGGAGCGGAAGGCTCCGGCGTGACGATCCGCTATCTGCGCCATGACCCGTCGTGGAACACGCCCAAGGCCAGCTGGTATGCGGGCCTGTGGATGGCCTTCTACGGTGCGCTGGCCTGGCCGCTCGCCCTGTGGAGCGCGCGCACCTTTCTCTTCCGGCGCATTCACCGGCTCGGTGAGCCTGAAGACGAGGAGGAGGACGACACCGCGACGGACGGCACCAGTGAAAAAACATCGCCAGCAGAGGCGCAAGCCGCGCCGGCGCCCGCCCCGGTCGCCGACCTCGGGCCGGTGCCGTTTCGCAACCGGTGGCCGGCGGCTTTCCTGTTCTCACTCGCCCTCAGCGCGGTGGCGATCGCCTGCAATCTGGTGTGGTTCAAGGCGCGCGAGGAGGCCTATATCCGGAGTGCTTCCGCCGCCCTGCCCCCGCCGCCCGCGCTCGACGGCGACGCCCTCCCGCCGCCTCCCCCGCTCGACGCTCCCACCCCCACTCCGCCCGTCGCGCCCCTCCCGCGCGGCGCCTCGGTCGGCAACACCGCCAATGGCAGCCTGCTCGGCTTCGACGGCGACGCCTTCTACTACGGCCTCTGGCGCAATTACGACAACCCCGCGGCGCCGCCCCCTGGACTCTACCGCTTCTCGCTCGACGGCACCGGACGCACCCTGGTCGGCAAGCCGGGTGAAACCGAGGGCATCTACCGGGGCATTCA
The DNA here is from genome assembly GCA_903830425.1 of uncultured Opitutia bacterium. Lineage (GTDB taxonomy): Bacteria > Verrucomicrobiota > Verrucomicrobiia > Opitutales > Opitutaceae > Opi-474. The sequence goes on along the minus strand of CAIKTR010000122.1, from coordinate 3,732 downwards.
GGTCAAGGACGAGTGGATCTACTACATCGCGATGAACGGCATCCGGCGCATCCGCAAGGACGGCACCAAGCAGAAACAACTGACCGAAAACCGCGTCGCCTCGATCGCGGTCGTCGGCGATTGGATTTACTACCAGCACTCGGCCCTCAATGGCGCCATCTACCGCATGCACCTCGATGGCAGCCGCGAGCAACGGCTGTGCCGCGAGGCCGTGGGCGCACTGTGCGTGGCCGACGACGGCTGGATCTATTACGCGAATCAATCCGACCAGGCCCATCTCTGGCGCATGAAACCCGACGGCACCGAGCGGACCCGCCTGACGGACCGGCGAGTCGGCCTGCTTCTGGTCGAGGCGGGCGTGATCTGGTTCACCGACTTGGACAAGCACTCGTCGCTGTGCCTGATGTCTCCGGCCGGCACCGGCGTCGAGGTCGTGGTCGAAGACCAGGTGTCGACGATCAACTGGCATGACGGGCGGATCTATTTCAACCGCAACAACGGTGAACTCGCCCGCTGCAAAGCCGATGGCACCGAACTCGAGACCGTCGCCCCACTCGCCTCGTCGGTCCTCATCCATGCGGAGCGCTTGTTCATCCACCCCGACATCGAGGCCAAGACATTCAAACAGTCCAAGCTCGACGGCTCCAGCCCCCGCGACCTCCGCTTTTAAGCCCGAACCCGATTCCATCTGTGCTGCGGGTGCCGACCCCGGCGCGCTGCAGCCACCACCGCGCAGTGAACCCCTCGGCACCTGCCTGTACCCAGCATCGCTCCGGATGATCCCGTCGCCCTGCTCAGCAGCCAGCGAACCACCCAGCCCCGTCCATGAACGCTCCCCTCGCCATCACGATTTTCCTGCTGGCCGCCGTCACCGCGCTCCGCGCCGCCGACGCACCCGCGGCGCGCGCCGGCGATCCGGCGACGCTTCCGACCCTGCGCATCGGCCCGGTCACACTGCAGCCGGTCGCGTTCCATGATGCCGTCACGGGCAAAAATGACCACTTCGGCTGCCTCCTCGTCGACCTCGCCGGACGGGTGCTCTTCCATGCGACCAGCAAGATGTGGCTCTACACCGGGTCCCAGCCGGCCGGCAGCCCGGGCAACGAGGGCTGGATCAGCCACGTGCGCGAGTTCGACCTCGCCACGCTCCAGGCGGGGCCGCGGAGCCAGATTCTCTCCGTCCAGCCGCACGACCGCTGGGCCACGGTGCATCTGGCGGTGCGCGTCGATGACCGGACCTGCCTGCTCTTCTTCTCCACCGGCCAGCTCATCCGGGCGGCCGTCGGGTCCTCGCCGCAGGGCCCCTTCCAGGTCGATCCGGATTTTCAGATCGCCGCCAGCGAGCCGTGGGAAGGCCCCGGACCTCTGGAGTCGGACGTCGGCCTCGTGCTGATCCAAGACGACGCGCGCACCTGCCGGTTCTGGAAGCTGTACGACATGCTCGGCACCAGCGCGGGCAACGGCTGGGCCGAGGTGTCCTTCGACAAGTCCACGCGCCGCGTGCACCTCCTGCGCAAGCATCCGGGCAACCCGGTCCCGCTCCGCCTGCCCGGCCGCCTGACCGCCCGCACCGGCGGCACGCTCGACAGCTCGTTCCTCGTGGGCGGCCGCCACCTCATGCTCTATCTCTCCAAGCCCGACATCAAAACCTACCTCATGTCCGCCGCCCTGAGCCGCGACCCGCTCTTCCAGGTCGTCGAGGAAAACGTCGAGCTCGACGGCCCGCGCGGCGGCGAACTCGTGATCGAGAAATTCCAGTGGGTGGCGTGGCGCGGCGGGCTCTACATCTTCTACGACACCGGCAGCAAGGCCGGCGACTGGCGCACCGGACTCCGGCACTACCGGGTCGTGCCCAACCCGCCTTGAGCCCGCGCAATCGGGCCGGCCCGGCGCCGCCCGGGACGTCGGTAACCCTCTTGCCCGCAAGGGAAATAGCATCGACGGATCGCCTGTAACTGACTAGTTAACCGCCGCCCCACCGCCCCCATGAAGCTCACGTCCATCAACAGCGCCGAAGCCGTCTTTGAAGCGTTCTTCGACCCGCACCTCAGTGAAATTGCCCGCTGGACCCTCGACGCCCCGGGCGCGACGGGCGTGAGCCAGATCCGCGGCTGGGCGTTTGTCATTTTCCAGTGGACGATGCCCGCGCCCGACGGGCTCGTGCTGCGGATGCGCCGCACGTATGAGCAGCCGGTGCCCTGCGCCGACTACAATCGGCTGCTCGTCTGCTTCAACCTGCCGGACGAGACGGTGATGACGATCACCGCGGAGACCGACGCGGGTCCGCGGACGCGCACCAGCCTGCCCTCCGGCGCCACCAAGCGCGAGGAGTGGGTCGAGCTCGACGGCGCCCGGCAGATCCTCGGCCTCACGATCGAGCTGCGCAGCCCGCTCAAACGCGCCGGCTCGGGGTGGATGCTCTGGGTGGGGCTGCAGCATACCGGCCGCCTCCAGTCCCACCTCGCCCAATGGACCGGCTACGACGAGGTGTGGGACAAGTACCTCCAGCCGCCGGAATTCGAACCCACCTACGAGCCCAGCTACGGGCTGATGGTCAACGCCGCGGAACTCGAGGATGTGCGGCGCGAGTACGCCCACTCGCCCGTCACAAACGAACTGCGCGCCATGGCGGACCGCGCGCTCGGCGAGCGACCCGAGTCCATGATCGGGGAGAACCTGAATTACTGGAGTTTCAACGGCTTTCGCCGCGAGCGCGACACCGGCAAGATGCTCTCCCTCCACGGCTCGTTCGCCGCCCAGGCCGGCGTGCTCTGGAAGGACAAGTCCCTCTGCCGGCTCGCCGCGCGCTTCGCCCTCAGCCTCGTCCATTGCGAGCACTGGGAGGACATCTTCTTCGCCCACATGCGCGGCTGCACCTGGGAGCAGCGCGGCGGCGTGGCGTCGATCGGCGCGTGGGACTGCGCCGTGATCCTCGACCTGTGCGGCGAGTGGTTCACCCCGCTCGGCCGCCAGCTCGTCCTCCGCCGGCTCGCGACGGAGTCGCACGGCTCGATGTGCCAGGCCTCGTGGTGGTGGGAGTACATGTACCACACCAACCAGATGGCCTGGATCTCGCCCGCCCGGATCTACGCCCTGCTCGTGCTGGAGCGCACCATGCCGGTCAACCACGACCACTACCCCTTCCCGGCCGTCTCGCGCGTGGCGCCGCACACCGACCTCGCCTGGGCCAACCTCGTCGAGAACATCAGCCTGGCTGTGATGCCCGGCGGCGGCTACCTCGAGGGCGCCACCTACTTCACCTGGACCGCGCGGCAGGCCATCCTCAGCGCCCAGCTCTACGCCCGCGGCCGCGGCCGCGACCCGCGCGACTTCGTCCCGCCCTCCCTCCTCCGCACCGGCCTGCTCGCGGAGATGCTCTACTCCACCGACGAGGGCCAGGAAATGATCCTCACCGGCGACGCCGGCATCACCGGCGGCGAGGGCGCGGCCTTCCTCGCCTGGCTGCTGCCGCAGTCCCACTGGGTCACCATCCTGCGCAAGCAGCTCGCCCGCGCCGGCGCCGCTCCCTTCCTGCTCGCCCTCCGGCTCGCCCGCGAGGTGCCCGCCGCCGGCCCCGCCTTCACCCCCTTCCTCGAGATGCCCGACACCGGGCTGATGTGCTCCGTTCGCCGGCTCGGACCCGAGCTCGTGAAGCTCTTCCTCCTCGGCAACAAGGCCGGGGGCGAGCACCAGCACGAGGACAAGGGCAGCTTCGTCCTCGAGTGCGCCGGC
>CAIKTR010000121.1 GCA_903830425.1 uncultured Opitutia bacterium | reverse complement strand
GCGGCAGCAGGCCGGCAAAGGCCGGCGGCGCGGCGCCCGGCGGGGTGCCGGTGGCCGGCCCGCCCGCGGGGAGCGGGGCGGCGGGGGCCAGATCAGTGGAACGGAGGGAAACGGAAAGTTGCATGGCAGCGGCACCCTCCGTGGCGTTGACGCATCCGTCCGTGGACGCGGGGAAACTCGGGCTCAGCTGGGGCTCGGCGCCTTGGCGGCTTTCATCAGGCGCAGTTTTTCGGACAGCACGGCCGCCCGGCGGGACAGCGGACCGTCCGTGCCGGCCGTGCGGCTCATCTCCTCGAAGATCGGCCCCACCACGTCGGGCTTCATCAGGGACAGGATCTTGACGGCGGTCAGGTCGTCCATTTCGCGGAAGATCGCGACGGCGGCGCGCGGCGAGAGATTGGTGTAGGTCTGGGCGAGGGTGCGGATGTTCTTGGCCTCGTCGGCCGTGATCTCGATGACCTTGTCGGCGATCTGCTGGCGCAGGCCGTCGATGCCCGCGCGGATCTTGTCGAGCTCCCGTTGCTCGGCCGCCAGGCGGGCGGCGCGCTGGTCCTGCTGCTCGGCCTGCTGGCGCAGGCGGGCCCGCTCCTCCTTGAGGTCAGTCGAGAGGTTCTCCACCTCGATCGTCCAGAAATCCCAGCCCTTCGCCTTCTTGTCGTCGACCGGCTTGGGGCGGGCCGTGGCCGCCAGCTCCAGCAGCGGGAGGGCGGCGCGCCAGCACAGGACGGAGCCGAGGAGGAGGCTCAGCCCGAGGCTGAGCGCCGCGGCCAAGAGCGGGCTTTGCAGTTTCTTCAGCATACGGCAGTCGGCTTCCGGTGCAGGGCGCGACCGGCATAACCGTCAAATTCGACCTGCTCCAGGCGCGCGGCCTCCTGGCGGTGCGCCAGCCGGCGCTTGGCCTCGAGATGCTCCACCACCTTCAGCTGGCGGTGCGCCTCCACGTACTCGGTCCGGCGCGCCCCCATCGCGGCGCGGGCCGCCAGCATCAGCCGCTCGGTCGTCCCCTCCTCCACGCACTCCCCGCGGTAGGCCGCCAGGCTCTGCGCCTCGTGGGCGGCGTCGAAGCGCTCGCGGCGGCCGGCAAACAGCGCGGCCTCGAGCGCGGCCTGGCGCGCCCGGATGGCGGCGAGCTGCTCTTCCGCCTGCACGTACTGGTGGACCGCGCGCCCAAAGGCGTCGAGGGCCTGCATCTCGCGATGCGTCCGGAGCACGGTGACCGAGCGGAGGGTAAAGCGGAATCGCTTCATGCGAGGAGGGTCTTCAGCTGGAGATAAGTCTGGGGCCAGGGGCTGTGCTCATGCAGCGACTGGCAGAGGAACCGGCGCAGCGGCTCCTGCCGCAGGATCGCGTCGTCGAGGGCGGGATTGGTCCCCTTCTGGTAGGCCCCGATGGACACCAGGTCCTCATGCTTGCGGAAGAGCGCGAGGTGCTCGCGGGCCCGGCCGGCCAGCGTGATCTCCTCGGGCGTGCACACATCGCGGGTGAGGCGGCTCACGCTCTCGAGCACGTCGATCGCCGGGTAGTGGTTGAAGTGCGCCAGCGCCCGCGACAGCACGATGTGGCCGTCGAGGATGCCGCGCACTGCGTCGGCCACGGGCTCGTTCATGTCGTCCCCCTCGACCAGCACGGTGTAGATCGCCGTGATCGTGCCGTGCTCCCCGGCGCCGGCGCGCTCCAGCAGCCGCGGCAGCAGGGCGAAGACCGAGGGGGTGTAGCCCCGGGTCGCCGGCGGCTCGCCCACCGCCAGGCCGATCTCGCGCTGCGCCATCGCGAAGCGCGTGACCGAATCCATGATCAGCAGCACGTTCCGGCCGGCATCCCGCCAGGCCTCGGCGATCGCCGTGGCGGTGAAGGCCGCCCGCAGCCGCAGCGGCGCCGGCGTGTCCGAGGTCGCCACCACCACCACCGCGCGCTTGAGGCCCGCGGGCCCCAGATCCTTCTCGATGAACTCGCGCACCTCGCGGCCGCGCTCGCCCACCAGCGCCACGACGATGACGTCGGCCTCGGAGCCGCGGGCGATCATGCCCATGAGCATGGACTTGCCCACGCCGGAGCCGGCGAACAGCCCGAGCCGCTGGCCGCGGCCAAAGGGGGTGAAGGCGTCGAGGGCGCGCACGCCGGTGACAAAGTGGTCGTGGATGCGCTGGCGGCGCAGGGGATGCGGCGAGGTGGCGGCCTGGGGGGCCATCCGGTCGACCGGGAGGAGGCCGAGGCCGTCGAACGGCCGGCCGAGCGCGTCGAGCACGCGGCCGAGCATGCTGGGGTCCGGGCGCGGCAGCGGCGGATGGGCGCAGGCGGCCACCTCGCAGCCGACGTGCAGCCCGGCCATGCCGCCGAGCGGCATGAGCAGCACGCGGTGCTCGCGGAAGCCGACCACCTCGGCCTGGACGCTGAAGTTGTCCCGGGCGGAGCGGATGAGGCAGAGCTCGCCCAGGCCCACGTTCGGGCCGTCCGACTCGATGATGAGCCCGGCGACCCCGGTGACCGCGCCGACGCGCTGCACCGGCGGCAGCTGGCGGATCTGCGAGCAGAGCACCTCGACCAGGGGGGCCAGGGGCGTGGCGGTGGTCGTGGTCATGCGGGGGTGAGGCTGGCGGAGAGCGTGGCGAGCTTGGTCGAGAGGCGCGCGTCGGTGAGGCCGAAGCGGCTGCGCACCTGGCAGTCCCCGGCGGCGAGCGCATGGTCGCTGCGGACGCGCAGGCCCGGGTAGAGCGACTGCCACTCCGCGCAGAGCTGGCTGAGCAGCGCGGCATCCCGCGGGCTGACGACCAGCTCGAGGTTCTCCCGCTCGGGAAAGAGCTCCTTCAGCGCCTCGGCGCACAGCCGCGACACCACCTCGGCCGGCGGCTCGTAGCCGGCCAGCAGGCGGCGCGCGATCTCGAGGGCCAGGCCCGGCAGGGCCGCCTGGAGCTGGTCGACCAGCGACGCCTCGAGGGTGGACAGCTTGCGGAGCAGGCCGTCGCTCAGCTGGCCGATGCCGGCGCGCAGGTCGACCATCTGCTGGTCGGCGAGCGCCCGCGCCTCGTCGCCGCCCCGGCGGTAGGCCGCCTCGGCGAGCGCCGTGAGCTCGACCTCGTTGCAGAGCCGCGCCGCCTGGCCGCGCAGGGCGGCGCTGGCCAGCGGGCGGTCAAAGGCGATGAGCTCGGCGTGGGCCATGGTCAGGCGATCAGGCTCTGGGTGGAGTCGGACTCGAGCGTGATCTGCCCCTCCTCCTCCAGGCGCCGCACGGCTTGGATGATGGTGTCCTGGGCGCTCTCGACGTCCTTGAGCCGGACCGGCCCGAGCAGCTCGAGCTCCTCCTTGAGGCTCTCGGCGGCGCGCTTGGAGATGGAGCTGTAGATCTTCTCCCGCAGCTTCTCGCTGGCGGACTTCATCGAGACGGCAAGGTTCGCCGAGTCGACCTCGCGCAGCACGCGCTGCAGGTCGGCCGCCTGGAGGCGGCTGAGGTCCTCGAAGCTGAAGAGCTTCTTGCGGATCGCGGCGCTGAGCGTCGCGTTCCGCTCCTCGAGGCGGGCGAGCAGGTTCTTGCTCATGTCCTTCTCCAGCTGGTTCAGCAGGTCGGCCACCGCGCGCACCCCGCCGCTGCGGTGGAAGGCGGGGCGGACCTTGCTGTCGAAGTGCTTGCCGAGGCTGCGGGCGATCTTGCCGACCAGCTCGAGCGAGGTGGACTCGATCGTGCCGAGGCGCTCGAGCACCTCTTCGCGCAGCTCGGGGCTGAGGAGGGCGAAGACCTCGGAGGACTTGGCGCTGTCGAGGTAGGAGAGGACGAACGAGATCGTCTGCGGCTGCTCGTGCTTGATCAGGTTGAAGATCTGGCGGCCCTCCATCTCGCTGATGTCCTTGATCACGTCGATCGACGTGCCCACCGGGCCGACGCGGCCGATGATGGCGGAGGCCTTGTAGTCGCCCTTGGCCAGCCCCAGCGTGCGCTGGGCGTAGGCCAGGCCGCCGAGCGCCGAGGTGGCGCTCTGGGCCACGACCGAGGAGAACTCCTCGAGCACCTGCCGCTGCGCGGCGTGCGGGATGATGGTGAAGGCGGACATCTCGCGGCAGAGCAGCTCGATCTCGGCATCGTCGAACTGCCGCAGCACCTCCGCCGCGGACTCGGGGCCGATCACGATCAGGAAGGCCGCGAGCTTCTGCTGGCGGGTCAGTTTGGCGTAGTCGAAGTCGGCGGACATGGCGGGAGGGGCGCGGCTCAGTTCTTGCCCGCCGGCACGGCGACCCAGTCGCGCAGGGCGATGCCGATGTTGGCGGGTTTCTGGCGGATGAGCTCGTTGAGAAGCTCGGGCGTGACGGAATTGGAGCTGGGCAGGGAGCGGGCGGCCTCGGGGGTCATGGAGAGGACCTCCATCGGCACGGGCTCGGGCTTCTGGCGGGCCAGGGCGCGCCAGAAGAAGAGCAACACGGCGACGGCGCCGGCGATCGCGGCCCAGTGGCTCGCGCCCTCCAGCCAGCCCTGCACGCGGCCCTCGCTCTGGAGTGCCGCGACCTGCTCGGGCAGGGGCCCGGCGGCCTGGAACTCCACTTCCTGCAGCGACACCAGCGTGTCGAGCGCCTGGCCGGCGGCGGGCTTGAGCCCGAGGGCGTTGATCACGATCTGGCGGAGGGCCGCCAGCTCCTCCGGGGTGCGCTTGACCACGCCGGGCGCCGGGGCGGGCTGGCCGGCGACGGCCGGACCGGCGGGCGCGGTCCGCGGCGCGATGAACACCGCGGCGGTCACGCTCTTCACCGTGCCCGGGCTGCGGGTGACGTTGGTGATGGTGTGGTTGATCTCGTAGGCGGTGGTGCGGTTCTTGCGCTGCTGCTCGCTGGTTGAGGTGGGGCGCGGCGCCTCGGCCGCGCCGCCGCTCTTTTCCGGCACATTGGCGCTGACGCCGACCGCGCCGCCGGCCGACCGGGCCTCGGTGGAATTGGTGGTGTCCTCGGTGACCGTCTGGGAGCGGACCACCTGCCCCTCGGGGTCGTACCGGTCCTGGGTCAGCACGGTGGCCTCGGCGTCGATCTCGGCGGAGACCCGCACGACCGCGTTGCCGGGGCCGATCACGGTGGCCAGCATCGACTCCACCTTCTTCGCGAGGTAGTCCTCGATCTGCTGGCGGTAGCGCATCTGGCTCGAGGCCGAGCCGAGGGTCGGATCCTGGCGCAGCTCCTCGGAGAGCACGTGGCCGCGGTTGTCGACCACCGCCACCTGGTCCGGCTGCAGGCCCTGCACCGCATTGGCGACGAGGTGCCGGATGGAGTTGACCTGCTCGGTCTCGAGCCGGCCGCCGCCCACGTCCACGAACACCGAGGCGGTGGGCTTCACGCCCTGCTCGGTCAGCAGCAGGCGGTTTTCCGGCTGCACGATCATGACGCGTGCCGACCGCACCCCCTGGAGCTGCGCGATGGTGCGGGCCAGCTCGCCCTGCAGGGCGCGCAGGTAGTTCGTGCGCTGCACAAAGTCGGAGAGCCCGAACTGGCCCTTGTCGAAAATCTCGTAGCCCACGCCCTCGCCGCTCGGGAGGCCCTTCGCGGCCAGGTCCATGCGCAGCTTGTAGACGAGGTTGCTGGGCACCTGCACGGCGGTGCCGCCGGCGGAAACCTGGTGCGCGATGTTCTGCGTCTGGAGGTAGCCGATGACGGACGCGGCGTCCTTCTCGCCCATCCGGGCGTAGAGCAGCTGGTAGTCCGGGCGCTGCGACCAGAGCACGACCCCGAGCAGGCCGCCGAGCACGGCGACGGCGGCGACGACCAGCGAGACGCGCTGGTTGACGCCGAACTGCTTCCAGAGATCGAGCAGGGACTGGATAAAATTTTTCATCGGACGGGGTTAGGGCGGGAGGGGCTCACACCTGCATGCGCATGAGTTCCTGATAGGATTCGACGAGCTTGTTGCGCACCTCGACCATCAGGGTAAACGCGACGGAGGCCTCCTGCATGGCGATGACGCTCTGGTGCAGCTGCCCGGAGTCCCCGAGCAGCACCTGGCGGGTCATGGCCTGCGCGGCCCCCTGCTTGCCGTCGACGGTGGCGGCCAGGCCGTCGAGCATCTGGCCAAAGCCGTCGGTCGGCGCGCCGGCCGCCGGGCCCGCGGGCGCGAGGGCCGGCTTCGGCAGCGGCGCCTCGAGGCGGGTGAGCAGCGGGGTGACGAGCGGGTTGATGGAGCTGATGGGGGACATGGCGGGGGCGAAGGTTATTTGCCGATCTCGAGGGCCTTCAGGGCCATCTGGCGGGCATTCTTGACCACGGACAGGTTGGCCTCGTAGGCGCGGGAGGCGGTGATGAGGTCGACCATCTCGTAGGCCAGGTTCACGTTGGGCATCGTGACCAGGCCGCCGGCGTCGGCGTCGGGGTGCTGCGGATTGTAGACCTGCTGGCCGGGCGTGCGGTCGGCGCTGATGCCGGCGACCTTCACCCCCTGCAGCGCGGAGCCCGCGCCGCCCTCGCGGCGCACCAGCTCGGTGGCGAAGGAGACGACCTGGCGCTGATAGGGGCCGCCTTCCGGCGTGCGCGTGGTCTGCGCGTTGGCGATGTTCTGCGCGACGATGTCGAGGCGCGTCTTCTGGGCGTTGAGCGCCCCGGCGGTGACGTCGATCCCGGCGATGAGGTTCATGGGAGGCGAAGCGGAATAAACGGCGGGCGGACGGGACCGGTCACGTGGTGCGTCCGGTGATGGCCTGTTTCAGCTGCTTGAGGTTCCGGGAGACGATCTCGCTCAGGTAGTCGTACTCGACGGCGTTGCGGTTCATGGCGAGGAGCTCCCGCTCGATCTCCACCGAGTTGCCGTCCGGTCGCAGGCTCCGGGCGCTGGCGTCCTCGACGAGCTGGGGGCGGAGCGCCGCGCCCGCCGCGCCCAGGTCCCCCTGCGCGGCGCAGGCCTTGAGCTGCTGGACAAAATCGGGGGCCACATCGAGCCGGCGGTAGCCCGGCGTCTCGGCGTTGGCCACGTTCGACGCAATCGCCTCCTGCCGCAGGGCCGCCGCATCGAGGAGTTTCCGCGCCAACAGGTAGTTGTCGGCCTGGAAAATGGGATCGATCATGCCGGCGCGTTTAGCACGGCCGGTGCCAGACACCCGCGGGCGTTCCCAAGCGACTGCGCAGCATCGTAATACAATTACTATCGCGCGAATTCATTGCGCGACTACGCGGGCCGGGCGGAGGGGCGGCAAATTTTGCCGCGGCGGCGTGACCCGGCGGTGAGCGGGCCGCAAACGGGCCTTCACTTGGCGCAAAAAGCGCCGATGTAACCTTACATTTTTCATGAGGGACAATGAGTTCGAATTCATCCGCAATCTCGTTTACGAGCGGAGCCGCATCAGCCTCGGCTCGGACAAGCGCGAGCTGGTCTCGGCCCGGCTGGGCAAGCGGCTCCGCGCCACGAACCTCGCCACCGTCGGGGAGTACTGCCAGCTGCTGCAGGCGCCCAACGCGGAGGACGAGCTGGCCAACCTGATTGATGTCATCTCGACCAACCACACCTTCTTTTTCCGCGAGTCCGCCCATTTCGACTTTCTGCGCGCGGTGGCGGTGCCGGAGATGGCCGCGCGGGCGCAGGGCGAGCGCTGGGCCCAGTTCCGCGTCTGGAGCGCGGCCTGCTCCTCCGGGGAGGAGCCCTACTCCATCGCGATGACGCTGGCCGAATGCCTGCCGTCGTGGCCCTGGCGGATCGAGGCCACCGACATCTCCCACCGGATCCTGGCGCGGGCGCAGGCGGGCATTTTCCGCGAGGAGGCCATCGCCAAGCTCCCGGTCCCGTTCGCGCGGGCCCACTTCCGGCGCGGCTTCGGCCCGCAGGAGGGCAACTACTGCGCCCGCCCCGCCCTCAGCGAGCACATCCACTTCCACCAGCTCAACCTGCTCGAGGGCGAGCCGCCGTTCACCGAGCCGTTCCAGGTCATCTTCTGCCGCAATGTCATGATCTACTTCGACCGCGAGACCCAGGAGGAGCTCGTGGACCGGCTCGCCCGCCGGCTCGTGCCCGGCGGCTACCTCTTCGTCGGCCACGCCGAAAGCCTCATCAAGCTCCGGCACTCCCTGAAGATGATCCAGCCGGCCATCTACCAGCGGCCGCCCAACACCTGATCGCCCTTATGCCCAGCCGCCCGATACGCGTGCTCATTGTCGACGACTCCGCGGTCGTCCGAAAACTGGTCAGCGATGCCCTCCGCGCCGATCCCGACATCGTGGTGGTCGGCACGGCGGCGGATCCGTACGCCGCCCGGGACAAGATCCAGGAGCTCAACCCCGACGTGCTCACGCTCGACCTGGAGATGCCGCGGATGGACGGGCTGACCTTCCTGCGGATCATCATGGAGCAGCGCCCGCTGCCGGTCATCATCCTGAGCTCGCTGACGCCGCACGGCTCCACCTGCGCGCTCGAGGCCCTGCGGCTCGGCGCGTTCGACGTGCTGGCGAAGCCGAGCGGCTCCTACTCCTTTGGCGACCTCGGCCCGCAGCTGATCGCGTGCCTCAAGGCCACCGCGGGCGCGCGGATGCGCCCGGCGGGCCTGCCGGTGGCCGCGGTGGCGGCGGCCGCCCCGCTGCCCCGCCGCCCGCTCACCCGGGCGTGCACCGCCCGCCAGGTGATCCTGCTCGGGGCCTCCACCGGCGGCACCGAGGCGCTCTACGAGGTGCTCACGCACCTGCCCGCGGGCCTGCCCGGCATCGCCATCGTCCAGCACATCCCGCCGGTCTTCTCCAAGGCGTTTGCCGACCGCCTCAACACGCGGTGCGCCTTCGAGGTGCGCGAGGCGGTCGACGGCGACCGGCTGGCGCCCGGGCTCGCCCTGATCGCCCCGGGCAACTTCCACCTGCTGCTCCAGTGGCAGACCGACCACTACGCCGCCCGCGTGGTCGACGGCCCGCCGGTGTGGCACCAGCGCCCGGCCGTGGACCTGCTGTTCAAGTCCGCCGCCGACGCCGGCGCGGGGCCGTACGCCCTCGCCGGGATTTTCACCGGCATGGGCCGGGACGGCGCCGAGGGCCTGCTGCGCCTCCGGCAGAAGGGCGCCACCACCTTTGCCCAGGACGAGGCCACCAGCGTGGTCTACGGCATGCCGCGCGCGGCCTGGGAGAACGGCGGCGCCAGCAAGCAGGTCCCCCTCGACCGCGCCGCCGACTTCATCGTCCGCCACCACGAGCACCCCGCCGGCCGCCCCGCCCCGGCCTTTTCCCCTCCGGCATGAGCCCCTCGCCCCCCGCCACCCCCCCGGCCATCCTCGTCGTCGACGACGAGCCGGTGGTCCTCTTCGCCCTCAAGCAGACGCTCGAGCGCGAGGGCTTCCACGTCGTCGCCCTCCAGAGCCCGCTCAAGGCGCTCGCCGTCCTGGCCGAGCGCGACTTCGCCGTCATCATCTCGGACCAGCGCATGCCGGAGATGCTCGGGCTGGATTTCCTCATCGCCAGCCGCCAGATCCTGCCGCAGGCGTCGCGCATCCTGATCACCGCGGTGCTCGCGCTCCCCACGATTGTCGACGCGATCAACAAGGGGGAGATCTTCCGCTTCATCGTGAAGCCCTGGCTGCGGGAGGAGCTCACCGCCACGGTGCACAACGCCGTGCAGCGCCACGCGCTCGTCCGGCAGAACTCCGAGCTCCAGCGCGAGACCGCGACGCTCAACGCCCAGCTCACCACGGCGAACGCCACCCTCGCCACGCGCGTGGCCGAGCTCGAGCAGCGCCAGCAGCGGCTGGACCTCGCGAACCAGGAGCTGGCCGCCAGCTACGACCATTCCCTCGAGCTGTGCCGGCGGATCCTCGCCGCCTACGACCCGGTGCTCGGCGCCCAGGCCAAGGCCCTGGTCAAGTACGCCGAGCAGATGGCCGTGACCGCGGAGTTCGACGAGCCCCAGCGCCACGCGCTGCGCGCCGCCGCCCGGCTCTGCGACCTCGGCCTGATCGGCATGCCGCGCGAGCTGCTGCGCACCCTCCGGTCCAAGGCCGAGCAGCTCAACGGGCACGAGCGCAGCCTGCTGCACCACCACCCGGTCTACAGCCAGACGCTCGCCAGCCTGGTGGACGCCGGCACCGCCACCGGCGAGATCATCCGCGCGCACCACGAGCGGTACGACGGCGGCGGTTATCCCGACGGCCTGGCCGGCGACGACATCCCGTGGCCGGCGCGCTGCCTCGCGGTGGTGGTCGGCTTCGTGGAGTCCGGCCTGGGCAAGGGGGCCGCGATCGAGGACCTGCTGGCCAAGTCCGGCAGCGCCTACGATCCCGAGGCGGTCCGCCTCTTCCTCAAGGTGAGCAACCTCGTGCAGCTGCCGCGGCAGGTGCGCGAGATCCTGCTGCACGAGCTCGAGCCGGGCATGGTGCTCGCCAACGACCTCTACAGCCCGCACGGCCTGATGCTCATCGGCGAGGGCCAGGCCCTCAGCCCCGGCACCATCGTCAAGATTCGCAGCCACAACCAGGTCACCCCCATCAGCCAGCGCCTGCTGGTCTACAGCTGAGCGGTCCGGCCTGCGCCGCCGGCCCGGTTTTCTCCGGCGCCGGGGCGAAAGGGCTCAAGCCGGGCGGCAAGTGGTCCGTAGGAGCAGGCAGAGCCGCCGGAATGTTCCATGCCCATCTCACCTGACCAGTTCGCGCCCATCGAGGAGATCCTGAACCGCCTCGTCACCGAGTCTATTCTGGCCCAGCCGGGCAGTGACGGCGGGCTGGTGCCCGCCTACAGCCTGCTCGGCGACCTCCGCGAGCTCTGCCTGCTGGAGACGGCGCTGCGCGAGCCCGTCACCGCCCTGCACCTCGAGCACGAGCGCCAGCTCGATGCGGCCAAGCCCTACGACGACGCGCTGCTCGGCCGCCTGCGCCGGCTGGTGGCGTGGCTGCCCGGCGCCGTCACCGAGCTGCGGGTGGGCCGCCCGACGGCGGCCTGGGTGGACCAGCCCGCGGCGGACGCCGCGGCCGCCGCGCCCGAGGCCAAGGCCGGCCCGAAGCCCGGCGGCGGGGATGTGATGCTCGACCTGCACCTCGACGAGAACCGGGAGCTGCTGGCGGAGTTCTATGGCGAGGCCGTGGAGCATCTGCAGCAGATCGAGGCGGCCCTGCTCGCCCTGGAGCAGCAGCCCGACAACCCCGAGGCGCTCAATTCCATCTTCCGCTCCTTTCACACCTTCAAGGGCAACGCCGGCTTTCTCGGGCTCGTGCCGATGCAGTCGCTCGCCCACGAGGTGGAATCGCTGCTCGACCTCGCGCGCAACCAGAAGCTCCGCCTCAACTCGATCATCATCACGGAGATTCTCTCCAGCCGCGATGCCCTGCAGGCGCTGACCCAGCAGGTCGCGCGCGCGCTGGAAAAGGGCCAGCTGCCCGATGAGATCGTGCCCGTGGCCCACCTGATCCTCGCGGTGAAGCGCCTCTCGGTCCCGGCCGGCGCGGACGCGGAGACTCCGCCGCCCGCCGCCGCCCCGGCCGCGCCGAAGTCCGCCCAGCCGGCGCGTCCGGCCGCTCCGACCGCAACGGGCCCGGAGGCCGAGGAGGTGGTGCCGATGACCACGCTCCGCCGTCGCATCGCCACGCGCCTGGTGGAGGCGCAGCACACCGCCGCGATCCTCACCACGTTCAATGAGATCGACATGAGCGCGGTGATGGCGCTCCGCGAGCGCCATCAGGACCGCTTCGTGAAGAAGTACGGCATCAAGCTCGGCTTCATGAGCTTCTTCGTGAAGGCCACCATCGAGGCGCTCAAGGCGTTCCCCTCGGCGAACGCCGAGCTCCGCGGCACCGACATCGTCTACAAGTCCTACTACCACGTCGGCGTCGCGGTCTCCGGGCCGCGCGGCCTGGTGGTCCCCGTGCTCCGTCACGCCGACCGCCTCTCGTTCTCCGAGACCGAGCGCGCCATCGCGGCGTTCGGCGAGAAGGCGAAGAACAACCAGATCGGCGCCGACGATCTCAGCGGCGGCACGTTCACGATCTCCAACGGCGGGGTCTTCGGCTCGCTGATGAGCACGCCGATCCTCAACCCGCCGCAGGTCGCGATCCTCGGGATGCACTCGATCCAGAAGCGCCCGGTGGTGGTGGACGACGAGATCGTCGCCCGGCCGATGATGTACGTGGCCGTGAGCTACGACCACCGCCTGCTCGACGGCCGCGAGGCCGTCGGCTTCCTGGTGCGCATCAAGGAGTGTGTCGAGGCGCCGGAGCGGATGTTGCTCGAGGTGTAGGGAGCGCAGAGCCCGTCCTCGCCCCGTTACTCTGTACGGATGCTCCCACTGCTCGCTGCCGCCGGGTTCGGCTCGTCCTCCGCCGTCGCCGCCACCCCCGCCCTGCCGCGCCTCCCCGAGCGGGAGGGCGAGCTCGTCGCCTGCCCCACGCAGGAGGTGCTCGCGACGCGGTTCTCCACCCAGAGCAACGGCAACGGCGGCGGCTTCGGCTACTACTCCGCGGCCTACGATGACAATCGGGTGCCGTCGATCGTCCGCCCCCGCGCCGAAGCGGTCGACGCGTACGTGCACGACCAGGCCCCCGGACGCATCCCCACCGCCGACGAGAAGCTCACGTTCCTGTGGGGCCTCCGCTGCGCCTACCCCGAGGTCGACTACGTGAAGGACGCGTTCGACGCCGTGCGTGCGGACTGGCTGGCGACGACTGGCGTGAGCAAGGAGACGGAGGCCGCGTGGCACACGCTCCAGGCCGACGCGGGACGCTCCGGCCGGCTGCGGGCGGGGAGCTGCCCCGATGGCGACGCCTGGCACCCCGAGGACCCCGCCCACCTCGCTCGGCAGTACGTACTCTGCGGGGGCATGGCGCCGCGGCCGGCGGAGGGCAACCTCCTCGACGCCCTCGACGTCGCCGCCGACCCCGTCGTCGCCGCCGGCGTGGTGACCCAGTGCGCCGAGAACCTGCCTCGGGAGGGCGACGGGCGGGACCCCAACGGCGCCTACTGGGACTGGAAGGTCTGCACCGATGTGGCGGCGACCTACGACCGCGAGGCGCTCGACGCCGCGCTCGTCGCCGGCAAGGTCGACGACTGGTCCCGGCTCGCGTTCGAAGTGGAGGCCGAGAAGGCGCGGGCGCAGCTCGACCGCCTGGCCCCGGGGTTCGCGAAGTTCGAGAAGGGGTGGCCGGCGGCTCCCCGGCTCTACGCCGCCGCCGTGGCCCAGGTGAACGAGAAGTACGTCCCGATGCTGGAGAAGTGGCGCCCGACCCTCGACGAGATCGACGTGTGGACCGACGAGCTCCGCGGCGGTCCCGGCTTCGCAGAGGGCTGCGCGGACCGGTGGGGCGGCCTGATGCAGAAGTACCTCGCGGAGAGCGGCGTGAAGCCCACCGGCAGCGCGCTGTGGGAGGTGCTCCGCGAGCCCGTGGGCGTGGGGCTCCTCGAAGCCTACGCGTTGTGCCGGAGCCAGACCGGCGCCCCCGCGTACGCACAGATGGTCACCGACGACGCCCTCGCCGGCGTCCACCGGGTGAGCCGGTGGCACCGCGGCCTCGTGGACGCGCTTCACGCGGGCGTCCGCGCGGACGGCACCTGGCAGGGGCAGCCGTTGCCGCCCGCGGTGGTGCAGGTGCCGTTCAGCGCCGAGTTCTCCGCCGATCCCGCCCGGGCGTGGCTGCGGGTCTCCGACCGCGCCCCCGACCAACCCTACTCCTACGAAGAGACCCTCGCCGGGGTGAGCGTGAAGGGGGAGATCGCCACCTTGACCTTCCCGAAACGCTCCGGCACCGCCTCGGTGCCCACCAACTGCGCCCCCGACTACTCCCACGTCGCGCGGATCGACGAGTTCGGGAAGTTCTGGTACGACAACCTCTGCACCGGCAGCAAGACCGTCTCGGTGAACGAGACGTTCCGTCCGGTGGAGGTGCCGGCGTGGGAGGCGGCGAAGCTCGCATCCGGGATGAAGGTGGCCGTGCAGCTCCTCCCCGGGACGTCGTACCGGGTGGAGGAGGGCGGCCCGAGCGCCGTCCCGGGCGAGGTGGTGTGGGCGAACAAGGGCGCCGACCTCGTGTGGGCGGTCGGGTTCGCCGCGCCCTGAACCCGCGCCGCGGCGGCGCCGCCGACGTTTGTCCTGGCTCGCGAGGGTGGAGAGGGGCCGGGAGGGGGAACCCCCGCTTTTCTACGTAGTCTCGACGGGCGCCCGGTGCTCCCGCGCGAGCTTGGCGAAGAGCACGTGGTCCCGCCATGCGCCCGCGATGTGGACCAGCTCCACCGCGTAGCCCTCCCGCCGAAAGCCCGCCTTCTCCGCCACCCGAAGGCTCGCCGCGTTCTCGGGCATGATCCCCGCCGCCACCCGGTGCAGCCCGAGGCCATGCGGGAGCGGGGTGAACGCGACGTCGAGCAGCGCCATGACCACCTCCGTCATCACGCCCTTCCCCGCAAACGCCGCATGCACCGACCATCCTGCGTTGGCCGACCAGCTCGCGCTCCGGACGATGTCGTTGAGGTTGGCCCACGCGGCGATGCGCCCGTCCGGCGCGATGGCGACGCCCTTGTAGGACGTGCCGGCCTCGTGCGCGGCGAGCTGCGCGGCGAAGCGGGCGGGCAGGGTCAGCCCCGGCGGCGGGATGGGCACCCAGGGCTGGTGCAGCGTTTGGCTGGCTTCGAGGCCGGCGATCCACGCAGCGCGGTCGGTGGACCGGAGGCCGCGGAACTTGAAACGGGCGGTCAAGAGCTCCACGAGGGACGGATAACCAATTCCGATCTGGGCGATCGCCGGATCACGGTCCGCGGGGCGGGCCGGGTCCGGCGGCGATCGCGGCGCCGCGGGGGCGCTCCCCGGATCCCCGGGGTTCGCCAGCTCACCGGGCGTTCACCTCGACCCCCGTGGCGCAGGTCTTGGCGCCAGGCGCGGTCCACGCGCCGTCGCCGTCGACGTCCACGAAGATCGGGTTGGTGAGCACGCGGGGGACGTTTCGCTGGTCGTAGTCGTCGAACCCGCGCGGCATGTCCTCGTCGCCGAAGCCGAGTACGACCACGTAGGCGTCTCGCGCGAGCGTCAGCGGCACGTCGGCGTCGAGCTTCACCACGCCGGCGGGGTCGGTCGCATCGAGCGTGGCGACGAGGTCGCAGTCCACGAGCACATACACCTTCGCGACGTCGATCTCCGGGATCGCCTGTACGTTGACGTGCAGCGTGGCCGCCCCGTCGCCCACGCTCACCACGTCGCCCGGCCCGGCGCCGGCGATCTCGACCGTGGCGAAGGCGCCCGCGCTGATCACGGCGGCTCCCTCGAGCTCGGCGTCGGCCGCGTCGTCCACCGTGAACGCGCCCTGGGAGTCGTCCGCGACGCGCACATAGGTGCGGGGTTCGCCGGGAATCTGCGCCTCATGCACGTCCGTCACCGCGGTTCCGGTGACCGGATGGCCGAGGTTGAGGAACGCGAACCAGTCGACGAGGGCGCCGGTGTGGCGGGGATCGGCGGGGTCCAGGAGCGGCGAGCGGGCGCTGTTGAGCAGCTCGAAGGCGTCGAAGTCCCAGGACCACACGGGCTGAGCGGCGGGCATCGCCAGCGCCTCGGGGTCGTCGGTGGCGGGGTCGTCGGCGCCGCGGTCCCAGTCGAGCACGCAGAGGATGCCGCACTCGCCGTTGACCCGCGAGTGGTTGAGCTGGATGACGCGGGCGCCGCGAGCGCGCTCCGCGGCGTAGATGCCGGGGAAGCCGAGACCGTACCAGCGGACGGGCGAGCCGCGCGGGTCCGCCTCGTCGGGGGGCATCGGCCAGGGGTTGGTGTGCTCGGGGATGACCGCGGTCACCTCGGAGCCGAGGCCGTAGGTGAGGAATTCGCCGGCACCCGACGCGTCGAGGGCGTCCGAGAGGTCGATGATCGCCTCGTGGTCGGTGCTGACCATGATGTCGAGGCCGGACGCCGCCACGGTGCGGAATCGCTCCGTCGCGAGGGTGCGGCTGTCCGCGCTCGCCTCCTGGTGCACGTGGGTGTCGATCGACGCCCAGCCCGTCGTGTCCACGACATGCGCGACCGTGACCGAGAGCGTGCCTTCGCCCGACTCCGGCACCACGACGTCGGCCTGTACGAGCGCGTCTTCGTAGCCGTGGGTGACCCAGGCGTGCCACGTGCCCGGGGGCAGGTCCACGGTGTCGCCGGGGAGCGCGTACCGGACGGTGTGGGCGCCGTCGTCCCGCTGGAGCTCCACGCGCACCGGCACGCCGACGCCGGCGTCGTCCACCGCGTCGATCGTGAGTTTTCCGGCGGCGCCGAGCTGAAGGGCTGCGGGGCCGCTGCTGATCTCGACCGCGGCGCTGTCGTCCCGGCCGTCGGCGCTCGCCACCAGGGTCCACGGCCCCGCCAGCTTCAGGGTTCGCCCGGAGAAGCGGCCGGAGGCGTCCGTCACCAGGGTGTCGAGCACCTCGGCGTCGCCGTCGCCATTGTCGGCGTACACCGTGACCGTGGCGCCCGCGACCGGCCCCGCGGCGTCCGCGACCGTGCCGGAGACGTCCGCCCAGGTCGAGCCCTTGACCGGCTCGGGAAAGTAGGGCTCGAAGCCGGCGCTCGCGCTCGCGGCGTCCGTCGGGCCGACCGAGAGCAAGAACCGCGTGCTCGGCGGCTCCGCGGCGCCGGTGACCTCGAGCGGGGCGAGCGCCTGGCCCATGTCGAGGAGCGCGCGTACGCCCGCCACCTCGGTGTACGCCATCGTGGAATCCGGCATGGCCACCGCCTGCGCGCCGGTCGTGCGCCCCATCGCCAACCACGGCACGTCGAGGTCGAGGCCGAAGCCGCCGACGTCGAGGTTGCCATTGGCGAACTCGTTGACGTCCACCTCGTCGGACGGGAAGACCAGCGCCCCGGTGACGAACCCGTCGGTGACCGGCTCGCCGTCGAGGATCACATCCATCTGCAGCGCGGTCGCGCCGGGATCGAGCGTGTAGCGGAGGGTCATGTCGAGGCCGTAGAGGTCGCCGAGCGGCTTCCGGCCGCCGCTGTTCCACACGGCGCGCGCCAGCGTCTCCTCGACGAGCCAGAAGCGGTCGTCCGTCGCGTCCACCTCCACGATCGCCGGCCCGCCGTCGCTACCGTCGGCGACGATGCGGATCGCCTCGCCGCGCACCTGATGGAGGGTGGACTGGTTGAAGTCGGTCAGCTCCAACTGCCCGACGAGGAAGCCCATCTCCTCGAAGAGCTCGGGGCCGGCTTGCTCGCAGCCGTCCACGGCCACCGCGTCGATCGGCTGTCCGCCATAGTGGTAGTAGGTATCCACGTCGTCCACGTTCTGGATGACGAAGGCCGCCTTCTCGTTGAGCAGCACCACGTCGCCGGGGCCGGCGAGGGCCTCGCTGCCCCAGGGCGCTTCGTTCGCGGCCTTCAAGCTGCGCGCGGCGGCCTGCCCGGGCACGGGGCAGCCCTGGGTGAACAGGCCGTCGCCGGTGGCGTTGGCGGGCGTCTCGGGGGCCGGGCAGGCGGCGAGGAGCAGCAGCAGCATCGGCGTAGGGTACCGGATCGAGGGGCCGCGTGACGAGCGGGTGACGGTCCTCCGGCCACCGGTGTCGAAGGGCGGGCGGCGCCCCACCGCCCTTCCTCCCGGCGACGCCGCGGTCGGGGAGCCGCCGGAGCGAGAAGGGCGAGGCGGGGCGGGGCGGCCGCGGGCGGCGCGCGGCG
>CAIKTR010000120.1 GCA_903830425.1 uncultured Opitutia bacterium | reverse complement strand
CGGCACCGCGATCACGGCGACGGGTGCTTCCTCGCCGATCACGGTGACGGGCCTGACCAACGGCACGAGCTACACCTTCGCCGTCACGGCGACCAACTCCACCGGCACGGGCAGCGGCGGCGCGGCCGGCTCGGCCCTGACTCCGGTGACGGTGCCGGGTGTGCCGGCCGACGTCGCGGTCACGAGTGGTAACATGCAGGCAACGGTGGCGTTCACGCCTCCGGCGAGCAGCGGCGGGGCGACGGTCACGGGCTACACGGTGACAGCGACGCCGGTGGGCGGCGGCACCGCGGTGACGGCGACGGGCGCCTCCTCGCCGATCACGGTCACCGGCCTGGCCAACGGCACGAGCTACGACTTCACGGTGACGGCGACCAACTCCGTCGGCACGGGCACGGTCACGGCGCCGATCACGGTGATGGTTTCCAAGCGGGCGCAGACGATCACGTTTGACACCCTGGCCGACCGGCTGGGCAACAGCGGCACCTTCACGCTCGGCGCGACGGCGAGCAGCGGCCTCCCGGTGAGCTATCGGATCCTCTCGGGTCCGGCGCTGCTCGCGGGGGCGGACGTCTCGCTGACCGGCATCGCCGGCACGGTCGTCATCGCCGCCACGCAGACGGGCAACGCGGTTTACGCCGCCGCCCCGGAAGTCACCGTTTCGTTCATCGTCAGCGCCGCCAAGACCAATGTCTACTTCGGCACCGTCACCTCCGCGGGCACCAACGCGAAGGCCGGCGATATTTCCGCGGCGATCCCGCCGAACTCGCACCAGGGCTCGTTGCTCGTGGTCGCGCCGGGCGTCGGCCTCAACGCCGCCTTCTCGTTCACGCTCACGGCGGACGGCACCTTCGTGCTGACGTATGACCCCCCGGGCGTCACGGGCACGTCGACCGGGCCCCGGGCGCTCGACCTCGCCGGGTCGCCCCGGAGCACCGCGACCGCGGTGACGCTCACCATCCGCGGCAGCCTGATCAACGGCGTCCTCCAGGGCGTGATCGAGCCGCTCGGCCTGACCTTCAACGCGCCCGTGCTGCCCGTGGACGGCCCGAGCGCGAGCGCAGCCGGCTTCTATCAGTCGAGCAGCCTCGCCATGGCCAGCGGCACGACCTACTCCATGATCGGCACGAACAGCCAGGTGATGGTGCTCGCCACGACGCCGGCGGTGACCGTCGGCGGGCTCACCACCCTCGACACCCACGGCGGCTTCAGCCTGCAGACGCCGACGGGCACCGTGACCGCCACGATCCGCGGCCAGGTCGACGTGGCCACCACCACCGTGAGCGGCTCCGTCAGCCTGCCCGGCGCGGCCCCGACGACCTTCGCGGGCCTCGTCAGCACCACGACCCGCACCGACCGCCTGATCAACCTCTCGACCCGCGGCCAGGTCGGCGCGGGCCGCACCTTGATCACCGGCTTCGTGGTCGGCGGCGCCACGCCCAAGCGCGTGCTCCTGCGCGCGGTGGGCCCGACGCTCGCCAACTTCGGCGTCGGCCAGGCCCTGGTCAACCCCCAGCTGAAGCTCTTCGACGCCACCGGCCAGGTCATCGCGCAGAACGACGACTGGAGCGGCGCGGACACCTTCGCCACGACGACCCAAGTGGGGGCCTTCGCCCTCGCCACCGGGACCAAGGACGCCGCGCTGCTCGCCACGCTCGCGCCCGGCGTCTACACGATGCACGTGGGCGATCATGGCGGCACCGGGGTGGCCATCGCGGAAATCTACGACGCGAGCAACAACCCGAACGCGGACTACCAGCGGCTCATCAACATGTCTAGCCGCGGCGAAGTGGGCAGCGGGGAGGACATGCTGATCTGCGGCTTCATCATCACGGGCAACTCGCCCAAGCGGGTGCTCGTCCGCGCGGTCGGCCCCGGCCTGACCCCCTTCGGCGTCACCGGCGCGCTCGCCGACCCCCGCCTGCGGGTCTTCGCCGGCAGCACGCTCATCGGCGAAAATGACAACTGGAGCGCGGTCCCGGCCGACGCCGCGACGACGGCGCAGGCCGCCGCCGCCACCGGCGCGTTTGCGCTCATGACGGGCAGCAAGGACGCTGCGTTTGTCATCACCCTCATGCCCGGCGCCTACACCGGCCAGGTTTCCTCCGCCGACGGCACGAGCACCGGCAACGCCCTCGTCGAGATCTACGAGTTGCCGTAAATCCTGGGCCCGGGCTGGGGGTGCGACTAACCGCTCCCCCCAGCGCGGTCCGCTTGGCGCCGCGCTCGGATTGTGCGGCGGCCGGACCGCAAGGGCGCGAAATTCTGCTCTCGACCCCGGCCCCGCCCCGCATGACCGCCCCGCTTAATCTCCTGCTGGTGGAAGACGACGCCCTCCTGCGGGCGAGCCTGCAGAGTTGCCTGAGCCAGGCCGGCTACGAGGTGACCGTGGCGGGCAGCGGGCTGGAGTACTACCAGCGCCTGCAGGAGCGCCCCTACCAGCTGGCCTTGATCGACCTGGGCCTGCCCGACCAGGCCGGCGAGGTCCTGGTCGAATACACCCGGCGCAACACCGCGACCGGCATCGTCGTCATCACGGCCAACAACACGGTGGCGGCGCGCATCCGCTGCTACGCCGCCGGGG
>CAIKTR010000119.1 GCA_903830425.1 uncultured Opitutia bacterium | reverse complement strand
CGTGCACACCTCGAACGCCGCCGAGGTGCGCAGCCTGTACGAGGCGGTCGCGCTCCTCAACCGGCGCGGCCTGCGCACCCAGCTCATCCGCACCGGGCGCGACTTCCCCGGCTTCCTGCCCGAGGGCGACGCCTGGATCCGCCCGCACCTGATTCACCTCGGCCACGTCGGCCGGGCGCGGCACCTGCCGGCGCTGATGGCGCTGGCGGACTATTTCGTGCAGCCGGGGCTGCCCGGGGCGTTCAACCACTACCGCTTCCCCTCGAAGCTGCCCGAGTTCTTCGCCCTCGGCCGGCCGGTGATCCTGCCTCAGGCGAACCTCGGCAGCCTGGTGCGCGACGGCGAGCACGCCTGCGTGCTCCCGCAGGCCGACGGCCCCGCCATCGCCGACGCCGTCGCCGCGCTGCACGCCGACCCGGCGCGGGTGGAGCGGCTCTCCCGCGGCGCCCTCGCCTTCGCCGCCGAGCATTTCTCCTGGCCCCGCAGCGCCCGGCAGCTCGCGGCCTTCTACCGCACCTTGACGCCCCTCGCCGCGCTGGCATCGTCCTGAGCCCCGCCCATGGACGCCGCGCCCTTCTCCCCCCGCATCCTGCTGACCGGCGGACGCAGTCGGCTCGCGGGGGTGGTCTACCGGCACCTCACCGGCGCCGGCGCCCAGGTCACCAGCCTGTCCCGCTCCGAGGGGGAGCACCACCTCGGGCTGGAAAACCTGTTCGTCAACAACCTGGTGGACACGGCCGACACGATCCTGCACCTGGCGTGGAGCACGGTCCCGCTAAGCTCGGAACGCCACGTCGGGCTCGAGTGGGAGCAGGACCTGCCGCTGCTGATCAAGGTCCTCCAGGCCGTCTGCGCCTCGCCCAACCGGGCGCGGCTGCACTTCGTCTTTTTCTCCTCGGGCGGCACGGTCTACGGCAACGCGCGCGACGGCCGGCCCAGCCGCGAGAGCGACCCCTGCGCCCCGATCGGCTGGTACGGCCATGCCAAGCTCGCCGCCGAGCGCCTGATCGAGGAGTACGGCCAGCGCCACGGGCTGGCCTACACCATCCTGCGCATCTCGAATCCGTACGGCTTCCCCGTGCCGCCGCACAAGCCCCAGGGCATCGTGCCGTTCCTGCTCCACAGCGCCCGCTCCGGCGCGCCGTTCTCGGTCTGGGGCGACGGCACCGCCCGCAAAGACTTCCTCCACCACACCGACTTCACCGCGGCCCTCGAGCAGGTCGTCCGCACCCGCCCGGCCGGCACCTTCAACGTCAGCAGCGGCGCCTCCCACACCGTCAACGAGGTCATCGCCGGCGTGGAGCAGGCGGTGGGGAAAAAGATCCGGATCCAGCAGTCGCCGGCGAACTCCTGGGACGTCCATGACAGTCTGCTCGACAACGCCAAGCTGAAGGCCGCGATCGCCTGGCAGCCGGTGGTCAGCCTGGCCGAGGGTATCCGCCTGGCGGCCGATTCAGGCCAGTAACGCCTTGCGCCCCTCGCGTCGTTCGCTTGGCTCGCACTGGAAACCCATGACCGACTCCTCGTCCCGCCCTAGGTTTTCCGCCGAGCTCACCGCCTCCCAGGTGATCTTCCTGCTCACCCTGATCGTCAGCCTGTGGTACGCCCGGGCCGGCTGGAACAATGCCCTGCTCGACACGCATCCGTTCCGCCAGACCCAGACCGCGGTGTCCGCCTACTGGATGATCCGGGACGGCTTCCGGCTCGACTATGCGACGCCGGTCCTCGGCCCGCCGTGGTCGGTGCCGATGGAGTTTCCGCTCTATCAGGCGGCGGTGGCCGGGACCTGCCAGCTGACGGGGATGCCGTTGGACCAGGCCGGGCGGGCCGTCTCGCTGCTGTTCTTTTATGCCGCCCTGCCGGCGGCCTGGCTGCTCCTGCGCCGCCTGGGCGTGAGCGCCGCGCACCGCTGGCTCGGCCTGGCCCTGGTGCTCACCTGCCCCGTCTACCAATTCTTCTCCCGGGCCTTCCTGATCGAGTCCACGGCCTTCTGCCTGAGCCTGTGGTTTCTGTATTGCTTCCACGTCGGGCTCACCACCGGCCGGCGCGGCGCCCTGGCGGCCGCGGCGGGGTTCGGGGTCGCCGCCGGGCTGGCCAAGGTCACCACGCTGGCGGTGTTTTTGGCGCCGGCCACCGCCTTCGCCGTGGCCGAGCTCTGGGCGCACCGCGCCACCGCCCGTTCCCTGCTCATCCGCTCGGCCGTGGCGATCGGACCCGGCCTCGTCGCCGCCGTGGCCTGGATCCGCTACGCCGACGCGCTGAAGCACAAGAACATCCTGGCCCGCATGATCATCTCGGGCGAGATGCACGACTGGAACTACGGCCCGCTCTCCCAGCGCTTCGACCCGGCCTTCTGGCGGCAATTCGGAGTGCAGCTGGAGCGCGCCGTGTTCCCGGGGTACTCCCTCGCGCTCGGCGCGGCGCTCGCCCTGCTCTTCCTGCGCGGCCGCGGGCGGCTCTTCGCCGTCCTCGTCCTCGTCGCCATGGCCGGCCCGCTGGTCTTCGCCAACCTCTACTTCGTCCACGACTACTACCTCTACTCCAGCGGCCTCTTCTTCCTGCTGCTCCTCGCCCTGCCGCTGCAGCGCCTGATGGAAACGGCGACGATCCCCCTCGCGGCCCGGCTCGGAGTGGTCCTCGCCGTCCTCATGGCGCAGTTTTCCGGCTACCTTGAAAAATACTTCGAGTCCCAGGCCCGCGTGCCGGGCGGGCCGCCCGAGCTCGCGCTCGCCATCGGCCGGGTCACCCGGCCCGACGACGTCCTGGTGGGCTTCGGCTTGGACTGGAACCCCGTCCTGCCCTACTACAGCGGCCGGCGGGCGATCATGGTGCCCAACCATTTCATCGAGAACAGCGCCGCCATCCACGAGGCCGTCCGCCGGCTCCGCCCCGTGCAGCCCGCCGCCGTGATCTTCTTCCGGCTCGGCCAGCCCGGCCCCGATTATTTCGCGCCCTGGCTGAAGGAGCTCGAGATGGACGAAAATCCCTTCCTCCAGACGGGTGAATACACCGTGCACCTCCGCAAGGACCGGATCCCGGAGGCCCTGCGGGCCCTGAAGGATCACCCGCTCGGCGCCGTCCTGCTCTACCAGGGCCAGCTGAGCCGTCCCGGTGAACAGCCCCGGGTGCTGTATTGGACTGAGACGGTGAAGGACCGCAGCCTCTTCGCCGGCCTCAGCCCCGTCCCCGTCAAGGTCACCGTCCCCTTCGGCCTGTCGACCGAGCTGATTGAGGGCCAGCGGGTGTTTAATGCCCACGCGACCACGGAAATCGAGATCCTGCCCCCGCCGGGAGCGCGCCACATCACCGCCGAGTTCGGCATCAACCCGGCGGCGTATGACCGCTCCGACGGGGTCGATTTCGAGGTCGTCTCCGCCCAGGCCAACGGGCTCCAGCAGCGTCTGTTCTTCCGCTCGATGCAGCCCAGCACGATCATGCAGGACCGCGGCCGGCAGACCTTCTCGGTCGAGACGGTCGCCCCGCTGCAGGGCCGGGTGCTCTTCCGCACGCTGCCGGGACCATCCGGGGTCGCGAACTTCGACTGGGCCTACTGGGGCAAGATCAAGGTCGATTGAGGGTAGCCCAGCCGGGTGACGGCGGGGCGAACGTCTAGCCATGATTGGGGTCCGGCCGGCCCCCTCCGCCCCGCCGGCCTATCCCCGTTTTTTCATCGTCCCGCGGCCGCTTTCCGCTTCCGGTAAAAACCATGCTTTACCCTGCGCGGCGGCATCGTTCTCCTTCACGTCTTTAATGTCCGCAGCCGACTCCTTTCATTCCTTCATCGACCAGCCGACGACGTGGCAAGTCACGACCCCCGAGGTTGATGTCCGCGGCTGGGTCTATGCGAAGAACGGCGAGGAACTGACCGACCTGCGCGCCAAGCTCGATGGCGTCATCACCTACGGCATCATGGGCCTGGACCGGCCCGACCTGGAGGCCGTCTTCAAGGGCGGGCTCGTTGCCCGCCGCTCGGGCTTCCGCGTCATCCTCCAGCCCTGGCGCGGAGTCCGCACCCTCACCCTCGAGGCCCTCCGCCCCGGCAATGTCTGGGCCGAGTTTTTCCGGACCGAACTCACGGCCAGCAGCCCCGCCCTGCCGCCCGACCGACCCAAGCCCGTCCTGCGCACCGAGCTCGTCGGCGAGAGCCTCTACTACCTCTACCGGCACTTCCACCACGAGCCGCACGCCCTGATGCTGCGCGAGGCCCGGCGCGTCCTCGGTGAGATCACCGTCCGCACCACCGAGATGCGGCCGGAGAACGACCTCGTCGGCTTCCTCGACCTGCCCCAGGACTGGGTCAACGCCCACTACGAGAAATTCCGCGTCAGCGGCTGGGCCTTCTCGATGAGCCGCACGATCACGCGCCTGGTCGCCACCGTCGGCGCGGTGAACGAGAACCGGCTGATCTGGGGCAAGGAGCGCGAGGACGTGCTCCGCCACAATCCGTCGTTCCCCCAGGCGCTGCGTTCCGCCTTCTACGGCCTGGTCGACGTCCGGCCCGCGAACTTCAGCCCGGCCTGCCTCAAGATCTTCGCCGAGTACCCCGACGGCCCCCGCCAGCTGCTCCGCTCCAAGCGGCTTTTCCTCAACAAAATTGACGAAAACTCCGGGCCCATCGCCGTCTACCACGAGCGGAAGTTCGCCCGCTGCGTCTGGGCTTTCGTCCGCGGCTGGATCGCCCGCGACTACGTCCTGGAAAGCTGGCCGGGGTTCTGGCGCGAGGTGTGGCGGACCCGGCGCCTGCTGGCCGACAAGATGATCCGCCGCGCCGCCCGGCCCGCGCCGCCCACCCCCTGGCAGCAGCAGGACCCCTACACGCTCTGGGCGAGCCACAACCGGCTGACCCCGCGGCTCGGCGCCTACCTCGCCCGCGAGGCCGCCGCCCTCGCGCCGACCGGCCCGAAGATCAGCATCGTCGTCCCCACCTACAACACCCCCGCCCCGTTCCTCACCGAGCTGCTCGCCTCCGTCACGGCGCAGACCTACCCGCACTGGGAGCTGTGCCTCGCGGACGACGCCTCGCCGCAGGGCCACGTGGCCAAGATGCTCGCCGCAGCCGCGCGAAAGGACTCGCGCATCAAGTGGG
>CAIKTR010000118.1 GCA_903830425.1 uncultured Opitutia bacterium | reverse complement strand
GTGGCCGAGGCGTGGAGCCCGTCGACCAGCGCCGCCGCCCGTTCCGCGAGCGCGCCGGGCAGGATGAAGACCGGATTGATGCTGCCCATCTCGGCATAGACCGGGATCGGCTCGGGCCGCGCGGCGGCCAGGTCGAGCAGCGCCCGGCCGCCCGCAAGCGAGCCGGTGAAGCCGACGGCCTGGACCAGCGGGTGGCGCACCAGCGCCTGCCCCACTTCCCAGCCCCGGTCGAAGAGCAGCGAGAACGACCCCTCGGGCAGCCCGCCCTCCCGGACGGCCTCGAGAATCAGCCGGCCAACCCACTCGCTCGTGCCGGGATGGGCGGGGTGGGCCTTGACGATCACCGGGCAGCCCGCCGCGAACGCCGAGGCCGTGTCGCCGCCCGCCACCGAGTAGGCGAAGGGAAAGTTGCTGGAGCCGAACACCACCACCGGCCCGAGCGGCCGGAGCATCGAGCGGTGATCCGGCTTCGGGAGCGGCCGGCGGTCGGGCTGCGCCGTCTCGAGGCGCGCATCCAGCCAGTCGCCGCGCTCCGCCGCCTCGCCGTAGAGCCGCAGCTGCCCCGCCGTCCGCGCGATCTCCCCCGTGCACCGCGCCAGCGGCAAACCGGTCTCCTCGCTCGCCCGCCCGGCGAGCCCGGCCGCCTGCTGCTCGAGCCGGTCCGCGATCCCCCGCAGGAAGCGGTGGCGCGCTGCGCCGCCCAGCTGCGCCCAGACCGGCGCCGCCGCCGCCGCCAGCTGCACCGCGCGTTCCAGCTCGCCGGCCGAGGCCGACTGGTACACCGGCGCGAGGTCCGTGCCGCGCGCCGGGTCGTGCGCCGCGAAAGTCGCGCCGCCCGGCGCACCGCTGGCAAATCCGAGGAGTGAAAGGCCGCGCAGTTCCATGGTCAGAGCGGCCACAATACGGACGGGGGCGCGGAAGTCATGGATGAAAAACTCCGGGCCGCGGCTCCGTCTCACGCAAAGCGGTCCGGGCGCAGCAGGTCCAGCGGCACCGAGGGCTTCCGGCCGCCGAGGACCTCGCTGACCAGCCGGCCGGTGGCGGGCGCCAGGGTCACGCCGAGCATGGCGTGGCCGCAGGCGGCGGTGAGGTTGGCGTAGCGGCCGAAGCGGCCGAGGTAGGGCAGGCCGTCGGGCGACACGGGGCGGTAGCCGAACCAGGGGGTGATCCCGGCAAAGTCCGCGGCGGTGAACTCGGGCAGGAAGGACTGCGCCGCCGCGATGATCTGCGCCACGCGCTCGGGGCGGACCCGGTCGCGGTGGCCGGCGATCTCCATCGTGCCGCCGAAGCGCAGCTGGTCGCCCAGCGGGGTGACGGCCACGCGGCGCTCGGTGAGGATGAGGGGCTTGGTCAGCCGGCAGCGCGGGTGCGGCAGCGTCAGGCTGTAGCCCTTGCCGGCCTGCAGCGGGAGCCGGAGCCCGAGGCCGGCGGTCATCGCGGCGGACCAGGACCCGCCGGCGAGCACGTACTCGTCGGCGACGAGGTCGCCGGCCGGCGTCTGCGCCGCCACCACCCGCCCGGCCGCGGTGCGCCAGCCGCTCAGGGGGGTGCCCCAGCGGAAGGCCACGCCGAGCTGCTCGAGCTGCCCGATCAGCGCCGGGATGAGGCGGCGCGGCGAGAGGTGCGCATCGATCGGAAAATAGACCGAGCCGGCAATGGCCAGCCGCGTGCCCGGCTCCAGCGCCGCCGTGGCCTTCGCGTCCAGCACCCGCGCCTCGACGCCCAGCTCGTTGGCCAGCGCGGCGAGGCCGTGGGCCTCGTGGTCCAGCCCCTGCTGGGTCTGGCACAGGTTGAGCAGGCCCTCCTGCTGCAGCCCGAAGGTCTGGCCTGTCGCCGCCGCCAGTTCCAAATACCGCTGGCGCCCGTCGAGGCACAGGTCGCGCAGCAGGGGCGCGGCGCGCGCGGTGTGCTCGGGCGTGCAGGACCGCGCGAACAGCCAGGCCCAGCGCAGCAGGTCGCCGTCGAGCCGCGGCTGGATGTAGAACGGGCTGCGCGAGCTCGTCATCCACTTCAGGCCCTTCCACACCATCCCCGGGGTGGCCAGCGGGAGCACGTGGCTCGGCGAGATGTAGCCCGCGCTGCCGTGGGCGCAGGAGTCGGAGCCGGCGGGGTTCCGCTCCAGCACGGTCACGGCCCAGCCGTCCCGGGCCAGATAATAGGCGCAGCTGAGGCCGACCAGGCCGCCGCCGCAGACCAGGACTGAGCGGGAGGGGGCCATGTCAGCCGCGGACGGCGGGGGGCTTCACGGGGGGGAGCATGAGAGGGGGCGCGGCGCGTACCCCAGCAAAAAGCAACGCGCGGGTCGAGCGCCGGGATGGGCCGCCCCGCCGGCCGGGCACAAAAAAGCCGGCTCCGTCTGCACGGAGCCGGCCCTGGTTTGCTTGGGGCGGTCAAACCCCAGACGTGATCCCGACAATTACAGGGCGGATTCGCCGCGTTCCTCGGTGCGGATGCGCACGACCTCCTCGACCGGGGTGACGAAGACCTTGCCGTCCCCGATCTTGCCGGTCTTGGCGGCCTTGACGATGGCGGCGACGGCCTTGGGGACGATCTCGTCGGCCACGCCGATCTCGATCTTCACCTTGGGCAGGAAGTCCACGGTGTATTCGCTGCCGCGGTAGATCTCGGTGTGGCCCTTCTGGCGGCCGAAGCCCTTGACCTCGGTCACGGTCATGCCCTCGACCCCGACTTCGGCGAGCGCCGTCTTCACTTCCTCGAGCTTGAACGGCTTGATGATAGCAATGATGAGTTTCATAGTGGGTAGAGTTGGAGGTTAGCTGGCGTAGCCTTCTTCACCGTGTTCGTTGGTGTCGAGACCCTGGCGCTCGACCTCCTCGGTGGGACGGAGACCCATGAGGGCCTTCAAGGCGTAGGCGATGACGACGGTGGCGGCGACCGAGAGCACGAGGGTGAACCCGATGGCCTTCAACTGGGCGAGCCAGAGGCCGCCGTTGGTGACGAGCTTGGCGAGGCCGTTCTTGGTGGCGACCGCCGCGGTGAGGTTGCCGTTGACCGCGCCGGTGGCGAGCACGCCCGTCAGGAAGGCCCCGAGGGTGCCGCCGATGGCGTGGACGCCGAAGGTGTCGAGCGCGTCGTCATAGCCGAACCGCGCCTTGAGCTTGGTGCAGGCGAGGTAGGGCACGACGGCGGCGAAGACGCCGATGATGACGGCGCCGGTCGAGTTGACGAAGCCGGCGGCGGGGGTGATGACGACGAGGCCGGCGACGGCGCCGGAGCAGAAGCCGAGGATCGAGGCATGGCCGCGGAAGATCTTCTCGATCGCGCCCCAGACGAAGGCGGCGACGGCGGCGGCGAGCGTGGTGGTCATGAAGGCGTTGGCGGCGACCCCGTCCGCGGCGACCGCGGAACCGGCGTTAAAGCCGTACCAGCCGACCCAGAGCATGCCGGTGCCGACCATGCAGAGCACCATGTTGTGCGGGGCCATCTTTTCCTTCCCGAAGCCGACGCGGGGCCCGAGGATCAGGCAGAGGATCAGCGCGGACCAGCCGGAGCTCATGTGCACCACGGTGCCGCCGGCAAAGTCGATCGCGGGGATCTTGGCATCGGCGTTCCACACGCCGTTCATCAGGCCGTTCGCGCCCCAGACCATGTGGGCGAGCGGGAAGTAGACCACGAACATCCACACCGTGACGAAGGCGAGGATCGCGGAGAACTTCATGCGCTCGGCGATCGCGCCGACGATCAGGGCGGGGGTGATGATCGCGAACATCATCTGGTACATCGCGAAGACGTTCTGCGAGACCCAGTAGGCGTAGTTGGTGTTCGGGGCGGAGGTGACGTCCTTGAGGAAGAAGAACTCCGAGCCCCCGAGGTAGGCGCTGCCGTAGCTGGTGCCGAAGACCAGGCTGTAGCCGACCGCCCACCAGAGGATCGTGACGAGGCCGGTGATGCCGAGGCACTGGGCGAGCACGGACAGCACGTTTTTCCGGCGGACCAGGCCGCCGTAGAAGAGGGCGAGGCCGGGCAGGGTCATGAAGAGGACGAGCGCGGCGCACGTCATCATCCAGCCGTTGTGCCCGGGGCCGGCGACGCCGGTCAGGCTTTTGCCCGGATCGCCGTTGTTGATGTAGGCCTCGAGGGCGGCGAGGCGTTCATCGGTCGAGGGGCCGGCAGGCGCGGGCGTCTGCGCGACGGCGGTCAGGCAGAGGAGTCCGGCCAGACACGCGAAGAAACAGTTTCGGAGGAAACGCGGGGGAGTAGGCATGGTCATCGGCGCCCCTTAAGCAGCCCCCATGCCACCTGCCGCCGGGCGCGTGTTTTCGCCCCAAAGAAAAGGCCGGCCCCCTCGGGAGGCCGGCCGAAAAAAAGTCCCGCGGGCGGATGCCCGCCCCGCCTCAGACGGCGGCTTCGCCGCGCTCGTCGGTGCGGATGCGCACCGCGTCCTCGATCGGCACGACGAACACCTTGCCGTCGCCGATCTTGCCCGTCTTGGCGGCCTTGACGATGGCGTCGACCGTCTTGGCCTTCATCTCGTCGGCCACAACGATCTCGATCTTCACCTTGGGGAGGAAGTCCACGGTGTACTCGCTGCCGCGGTAGATCTCGGTGTGCCCCTTCTGGCGGCCGAAGCCCTTGACCTCGGTCACGGTCATGCCCTCGATGCCAATGGCAGCGAGCGCTTCCTTAACTTCCTCGAGCTTGAACGGCTTGATGACGGCGATGATGAGTTTCATTAAAGTGTCCTACTCTTGGCGGGCTTGAACCGGCGGCGCAAGACCGGTTTGCAAAATACGGCCGGCGGCGCGCGCCTACTCCGGCAGCACCGTCTGGATGTGCAGTTCCTTCAGCTGCTTCGCCGTGACCGGGGTCGGGCTCTGGGCCATGAGGTCCTGGCCCTTCTGGGTCTTGGGGAAGGCGATGACGTCGCGGATGCTGGTCGTGCCGCAGAGCAGCGCGACCATCCGGTCGAGGCCGAAGGCGATGCCGCCGTGCGGCGGGGCGCCGAAAGTGAAGGCCCGGAGCATGTAGCCAAAGCGGCTCTCCACCACGTCGGCCGGGATCTTCAGCACGTCCTCAAAGACCTTCTTCTGCAGCGCGGGCTGGTGGATGCGGATGGACCCGCCGCCCAGCTCCATGCCGTTGAGCACGACGTCGTAGTGCTGGCCGCGCACCCGCTGCGGGTCGCTGTCGAGGTAGGCGGCGTCCTCCGGCACCGGCGCGGTGAACGGGTGGTGCGTGGCGACGTAGCGGTCCTCCGCCTCGTCGCGGGTCATCAGCGGGAAGTCCACCACCCAGAGGAACTGCCAGTCGTCGGGCCGCAGGCTCAGCTTGCCGCGCTTCGCGAGCAGCGCCGCCGCCTCCAGCCGCAGCCGGCCGAGGATCGCGCAGGCCTTGTCCCAGGGCGCCGCCGCAAAAAACACGATGTCGCCGTCCGCCATGCCGAGCCGCGCGGTGAGCTCGGCCTTCTCCGCGGGGGTGAAAAACTTGACGATCGGCGACTTCCACTCGCCGCCCTCGACCTTGATGAAGGCGAGGCCCTTCGCCCCGAGCGACTTGGCGATCTCCTCCAGGCTCTTGGTCTCGCCCTGCGTGAGGTCGGCCAGGCCCTGCGCGTTGATCGCCTTGATCACGCCGCCGGCGGCCACGGTGGACTGGAAGACCTTGAAGGCCGAGTCCCGGAAGGTGGCGGAGAAGTCGACCAGCTCCATCGCGAAGCGCACGTCGGGCTTGTCCACCCCGTAGCGGTTCATCGCGTCGTGGTAGGCCAGGCGCGGGAAGGGCGTCGGCAGGTCGTGGTTCAGCACGTCCTTCCAGACCTGCTTGAGCATGCCCTCGAACAGGGTGTAGATGCCCTCGCGGTCGATGAACGACGCCTCCACGTCCACCTGGGTGAACTCCATCTGGCGGTCGGAGCGCAGGTCCTCGTCGCGGAAGCAGCGCGCGATCTGGAAGTACTTCTCCACCCCGGCGACCATCAGGATCTGCTTGAACTGCTGGGGCGACTGGGAGAGCGCGTAGAACTGGCCCGGGTGGATGCGCGACGGCACGAGGTACTCGCGCGCGCCCTCGGGGGTGCTCTTGAAGAGGGCCGGCGTCTCCACCTCGATGAACTCCTGCGCGTCGAAGTAGTCGCGGATGGACTTGGCGGCGCGGTGGCGCAGCTGGAGGTGCTTGCGCATCTTGGGGCGGCGCAGGTCCAGGTAGCGGTAGGTGAGGCGCAGGTCCTCGTTGACCTTGTCGCCGCCGGCGTCGTCGAGCGGGAACGGCGGGGTCTCGGAGACGTTGAGGATTTCCAGCTGGTTGGCCGCGACCTCGATCTCGCCGGTGGGCAGCGCGGGGTTCACGGTGCCGGCGGGGCGCGGCACGACGGTGCCGGCGATGGCGATCACCGACTCGGGCTTGAGGTGGGCGGCCGAGGTGCCGAGGGCCGCGTGGTCCTGCGGGTCGAACTTGACCTGGGTGAGCCCCTTGCGGTCGCGCAGGTCGATGAAGATGATGCCGCCGTGGTCGCGGATGGAGTCCACCCAGCCCATGAGCGCCACGGAGGCGCCGAGGTGGGCGGAGGTGAGCTGGGCGCAGTGATGGGTACGGTTCATGGCAGCGGGAGCCGGACAGGACAACGCACCGCCGCCACCGAGGGCAAACAGATTCTCCAGCCCGCCGCTCAGACCGCGAGCAGGCTCCGGCCGGTCATTTCCGGCGGCGGCGGCAGGCCCATCAGCGCGAGCACGGTCGGCGCGATGTCGGCCAGCCGGCCGCCGGGGCGCAGGCGGACCGGCCCCGCGCCCACCACAAAGAGCTCCACCTGGTTCAGCGTGTGCGAGGTGTGGGGCACCTGCTGGACCGGGTCCCACATCTGCTCGGCGTTGCCGTGGTCGGCGCAGATCACCGCCCGGCCGCCCACCGTGGCGAGCGCGGCCAGCAGCTCCCCCACCCCGCGGTCCGTCGCCTCCACCGCCTGGATGGTCGCGGGCAGCGAGCCGGTGTGGCCGACCATGTCGGGATTCGCGTAGTTCACGACCAGGCAGCCGTATTTGCCCGAGAGGATCGCCGCCTTCGCCAGCCGGGTCACCTCGGCGGCGGACATCTCCGGCTGCAGGTCATAGGTCGCCACCTTGGGGCTCGGCGGGCAGGCGCGGTCCTCGCCGGGGAACGGCGTGCTCCGGTAGTTGTTGAAGAAAAACGTCACGTGCGGGTTCTTCTCCGTCTCGGCACAGCGGAACTGGGCGAGGCCCGCCGCGCTCACCACCTGCCCGAGGATGTTGGGCAGCGGCGCCGGCTTGCCCGAGATCACGTGCACCGGCAGGCCCGCCTCGTACTCGGTCATGGTCGCGAAGTAGAGGTCGAGCTTCGGCCCCCGGTCGAAGCCCGCGAAGTCCTCCCGCACAAACGCCTGCGTGAGCTCGCGCGGGCGGTCGCCCCGGTAGTTGTAGAACAGCACGGCGTCCCCGTCGCCGATCGTCGCCCGCGGCCGGCCGTCCGCCCCCGTGATCGTCGTCGCCGGGATGAACTCGTCGCCCTTCTGGGTCGCGGTCAGGGGGTGGTCGTAGTAGTGCTGCACGGCCGCGGCCGCGCTCGGCGCGGCGGCCCCGGCGCGGCGGCCCGTCAGCCGGTCGTAGGCCTGCTGCACGCGCTCCCAGCGCTGGTCGCGGTCCATCGCCCAGAAGCGGCCGCAGACCGTGGCGATCGTGCCCACCCCGATGGCGCGGCACTGCGCCTCGACCTGCTGGATGAAGCCGAGCCCGCTTTGGGGCGCGGTGTCGCGCCCGTCGGTGAACCCGTGGATGAAGACCTGCTGGGCGGTCAGGCCGTCCGCCTTCGCCTGGCGCAGGAGGCCGTAGAGATGCTCGAGCATGCCGTGCACGCCGCCGTCGGAGACGATGCCCATGAGGTGGAGCTTGGCCGTCGGGGCGGCCCGCACCCGCGCCACCGCCGCGCGCCAGACCGGGTTGCCCGCGAGCTGGCCCTCGGAAAACAGCTTGTTCAGGCGCACGAGCTCCTGGTCGACGATGCGGCCCGCGCCGATGTTCTCGTGGCCGACCTCGGAGTTGCCCATCTGCCCCTCGGGCAGGCCGACATCGAGCCCGCCCGCGGCGATCAGGGTGTGCGGGTACTGCGCGTGGAGCGCGTCGTCGCAGGCCTTCTTGGCCAGGACGACGGCGTTGAACGGGTCCTGCGAAGGATCGGGATTCTTGCCCCAGCCATCACGGATGACGAGGAGGACGGGTCGGCGCGGAGTGCTCATGGAGGACGGAGCAGACCACGGAAGCCACGGTTGGGCACGGCAAAAATCATCCCGCCGCCGGCCGGCCCGCCCCGGGCGCGTTTTTCCCCCGCACGGGGCCCGGGCCGGCCGTGCGTCCCGCATTTGACATCGCCGACAAACTCCCGACCAATTCGGGCGCATGCCCCAACGCGCCCTCCTCCTCGTCAACCTCGGCTCGCCCGCTTCCCCGTCCGTG
This sequence comes from uncultured Opitutia bacterium, assembly GCA_903830425.1. Taxonomy (GTDB): domain Bacteria; phylum Verrucomicrobiota; class Verrucomicrobiia; order Opitutales; family Opitutaceae; genus Opi-474. The sequence goes on along the minus strand of CAIKTR010000118.1, from coordinate 67 downwards.
CCGGACGTGCGGCGCTACCTGCGTGAATTCCTGGGCGATGAGCGCGTGCTCGACCTGCCGGCGCCGG
>CAIKTR010000117.1 GCA_903830425.1 uncultured Opitutia bacterium | reverse complement strand
GCGCGCCATCGTCCGCGCATGAGCCCCGCCCTGACCCCCGGCGCCCGGTTCCGGGCGGCGCTGGCCGCGGAACGGCCCCTGCAGATCGCGGGGGCCATCAACGCCCTGGCCGCCCTGCTCGCCCAGCGCGCCGGCTTCCGTGCGCTCTACCTGTCCGGCGCCGGCGTCGCCAACCACTCCTGCGGCCTCCCGGACGTGGGCCGCACCGAATTAGCCGACGTGCTGCTCGACACCCGCCGGATCACCGGCCGCGTCGAGCTGCCGCTCCTGGTCGACCTCGACACCGGCTGGGGCGATCCGGCGCTCGCCGTGCGCGAGCTGGCCGCGGCCGGGGCGGCCGCTGTGCACCTGGAGGACCAGGTCCCCGCCAAGCTCTGCGGCCACCTCCCCGGCAAGCACCTCGTCTCCACCGCGGAAATGGCCGCCCGCGTTCAGGCTGCGGTCGCCGGCCGGCCCTCGCCCGACTTCGTCATCATGGCCCGCACCGACGCCGCCGCCAACGAGGGCGTCGCCGGCGCCATCGCCCGCGCCCGGGCCTACGTCGCCGCCGGCGCCGATATGATCTTTGCCGAGGCGCTGACCACCCTCGACGACTACCGCAGCTTCACCGCAGCCGTGCCGGTGCCCGTCCTCGCCAACCTCACCGAGTTCGGCCGGACGCCGTACTTCACCGTCGCGGAGCTCCGCGCCGCCGGCCTTGCCATGGTCCTGTACCCGCTTTCCGCCTCCCGCGCCGCCGCCGCCGCCTCGCTCGGGGTCTACACCGCCATCCGCACCCACGGCACGCAGCAGTCCGTGCTCGGCGGCATGCAGTCCCGCGCCGACCTCTACGATCTCCTCGGCTACCACCCCCAACCCTAAACCCCACCGGCCGCGCCCGCCCACACCTGGCTTGCCCGCCGGGTGTCCGCCCCAGCGGCCCGGACCTGCCCCATGCCTGATCCCGCTTCCCCTCCGGCCCCGCCAGTCAAGAAATCCGTCGCTCTCTCCGGCGTCGTGGCCGGCAACACGGCCATCTGCACCGTCGGCCAGGCGGGCAACGACCTGCACTACCGCGGCTACGACATCACGGAGCTCGCCGCCCAGGCGACCTACGAGGAGGTCGCCCACCTGCTGATCCACGAGCGGCTGCCCAATCACGTGGAACTGGGCGTCTTCCGGGCCCGGCTGGTCAACCACCGCGGGCTCCCCCGCGCCCTCCGCGCCGTCCTCGAGCAGATCCCCGCCGGGGCCCACCCCATGGATGTCCTCCGCACCGGCTGCTCCATGCTCGGTCACCTGGAGCCGGAGGCGCTGCCCCCCGCCGCCGACCGCGCCCGCCTCATCGCCAGCCGGTTCCTCGCCTGCGCCCCGTCCCTCCTCCTCTACTGGCACCATTTCGCGACCAGCGGGCGACGGATCGACGTCGAGACCGACGACCCCTCCCTCGCCGCGCATTTTCTCCACCTGCTGCACCAGCGGCCGCCCGCGCCCAGCCAGGTCCGCGCCCTCGACCGGTCGCTCATCCTGTACGCGGAGCACGAGTTCAACGCCTCCACCTTCACCGCCCGCGTCATCGCCGGCACCGGCTCCGACACCTATGCCTGCTTCGCCGGCGCGATCGGCGCCCTCCGCGGCCCCCGGCACGGCGGCGCCAACGAGGTCGCCCTCGAAATCATGCAGCGCTACCGCACCCCGGACGAGGCCGAGGCCGACCTCCGCGCCCGCCTCGCCCGCAAGGAGATCGTCATCGGCTTCGGCCATCCCGTCTACACCCTCGGCGACCCGCGCAACCCCGTCATCAAGGCGATCGCCCGCCAGCTCTCGGAGGATGAGCGCCGCCCGGAGCTGTTCGCCGTTGCCGAGCGGATCGAGACCCTCCTGTGGCGCGAGAAGCAGATGTTCCCCAACGTCGACTGGTACAGCGCGGTCGCCTACCAGCGCCTCGGCGTGCCGGTCCTCCTGTTCACCCCGCTCTTCGTCCTCGCGCGCATCGCCGGC
>CAIKTR010000116.1 GCA_903830425.1 uncultured Opitutia bacterium | reverse complement strand
GGCGCGGCTGCGGCAGGCGCAGGGCACGCTCGACCAGATCGCCAACGCCGCCCGGATCATCAACGGCGGCGGCTTGTCCTCCGGGCTGAATTACGCGGCCAGCGCGCCGCAGCGCCCGGCGCCGGCCTCGCCCGTGAGCGCGGCTCCGGTCGTGCCGGACGCCCGGATCCACGTGGTCCAGGAGGGCGACTCCCTCACGCGCATCAGCGTGCGCTACTATGGCACGGCCAGCCGCTGGCAGGAGATTTACGACGCGAACCGCGAGGCGCTGAAGGGCGAGAACGCCCTGCGCCCGGGGCAGCGGCTCAGGATTCCGTGAGGCCCGGCGGGCCCGGGGTCACCCCGCCCGTTGCAACACCGGCTCGGAACCGCCGGTTTCCCCGGCGGGCAGCGGACCCAGGTGGTACATGATCACCTGGCGCTCAAGATCCTGGCGCGACGCCCGGCTCGTCAGACCGGACGACGCGCCGTCGGGCAGCAGGTACTCCCAGGTGGCGGCGTGCTGCACGATCTGACCGGCGGCCTCCGCCTGCTCGTCGAGCAGGACGCGGGCCACGGACACCGACCCCGGCACCCCGGGATGGGTGCCGGTCTCGGCGCGCGCGAAACGGATGACGCGAAGCCCCGGCGTCATGCCGCGGCTTCCTTGCGCGGGCCGGCGGACGGCTTGGCGGCCTCCGAGGCGAGATGCGCGAAGAAGGTGTCGCGCCGCTCGCGCGCCACCTGGACGTCCTTGGTGCCCAGCGAGCGGCGGATGCGCTCCTTGGTGAAGGGCGTGGGATGCACCGTGTAGTGCAGGAACCAGGTCCCGTGGTTGTCCCACAGGTGATGGTTGGGATTCTCCGCGTCGACGCGGATTCCGGGGAGTTTCGTTAGGTTGGACATGATGCGTGAGGATCTGTGGTTGGCAGGTTCGCGCACCAGGGGGTGAAAACAAAAAACCGATCTGGGCATCAGATCGGTCTCGTCTTCGGGAGCGCTTTTGGTTCGGCCCCCTTGCGGGTTCCGCACATCCGAGGTCACCCTCGATCCACCGTGGCCGCTCCCGGCCCGGTTGGCAGAACCGGCTTGTGGAGGGCCGATTCGTTCCTGATGCAACGCGGAACATGAAAGCCCGCCGGGGGCCGTCCAGCTTTTTCTTCGCCGCCGCTCCCGGCCCTTCCGGCCCTGCTCCTGTAATTAACGTGTTTTCAGACGCTTGGCCGAGCGGCGGCCGCGGAAAGTTTTTCCGCCTCCGGAAACAGCCGGCGCAGACCGGCCGCCGAGGCCTCGGCGAGCCCGCGCTCGGTGAGCAGACCGGTGACGAGCCGGGCGGGGGTGACATCGAAGGCGGGATTGGCCGCATCGCTGCCGGCGGGGGTGAGGGCGACGGCGGCGACGGTGCCGTCGTCCAGCCGCCCGGTCAGGTGGGTGACCTCCCGGGCGCTCCGCTCCTCAATGGGAATCTCGCGGAGCCCGTCGCGGAGGGTCCAGTCGATGCTCGGGGAGGGGACGGCGACGTAGAACGGGACGCCGTTGTCGCGGGCGGCGAGCGCCTTGAGGTAGGTGCCGATCTTGTTGCACACGTCGCCGGTCGCGGTGGTGCGGTCGGTGCCGACGAGGACGAAGTCGACCTGCCCGCGCTGCATGAGGTGCCCGCCGGCGTTGTCGGCGATGACGGTGTGGGGCACGCCGTGGTTGAGCAGTTCCCAGGAGGTGAGGCTGGCGCCCTGGTTGCGCGGCCGGGTCTCGTCGACCCAGACATGCACGGGGAGGCCCGCGTCATGCGCGGCGTAGATCGGGGCGGTGGCGGTGCCGAGGTCGACGGTGGCGAGCCAGCCGGCGTTGCAGTGGGTGAGGACGTTGACCCGTTCGCCCGGGGCCTTGCGGGCGGCGAGGGCGCGGAGGAGGGGCAGGCCGGCGGCGGCGATGCCCCGGTTGAGCGCGACATCCTCGTCGCAGATGGCCGCGGCCAGCTGGCGGGCGGCGGCGGCGCGCGCGGCGGGCGGGAGCGGGGCGACGTGGGCGCGCCCGCGGTCGAGGGCCCAGCGGAGATTGACGGCGGTGGGCCGGGTTGCGAGCAGGGTGGCGTGGGCGCGGGCGAGCCCGGCGTCGGAGGGGTCGGCCCGCAGGGCGAGCCACAGCCCCCACGCGGCGGTCGCGCCGATCAGCGGGGCGCCCCGGACGAGCATGGCGCGGATGGCGTGCGCCGCGTCGTCGAGGGTGGCGAGCCGGGCGGTGGCGAAGGCGTGCGGCAGCCGGGTCTGGTCAATGATCTCGACCGAGGCGCCGTCAGCGCCGGGCCAGAGGGTGCGGGTGGGGCGGCCGGAGACGTTCATGCGCGACCCGATACCCCAGACCGGAAACCGGGGAGGTCAATCCTGCAAGCCGGCGCCCGGCCGGCGGCCGCCCGCGGGGGGCGACCCGCCGGACCCGGGGGCGGGCCTCAGGACAGCGTCACGCCCTTGGCGCGGGCGGCGCGGAGGAGGGCGTCGGCCATGTCGCTCGGGGTGATGGCGACCTCGATGCCGCATTCCTGGAAGACGGCGATCTTGGCGGCGGCGGTGTCCTCGGTGCCGCCGACGATGGCGCCGGCGTGGCCCATGCGGCGGCCGGCGGGCGCGGTCGCCCCGGCGATGAAGCCGGCGACCGGCTTCCGGCAGTGCGCCTTGATCCAGCGGGCGGCCTCGACCTCGGCGTTGCCGCCGATCTCGCCGATGAGAATGATGCCGTGCGTCTCGGGGTCGTCGTTGAAGAGCTTGATCACGTCGAGGTGCGAGGTGCCGTTGACCGGGTCGCCGCCGATGCCGACGCAGGTGGTCTGGCCGATGTTCCGCGAGGTCAGCTGGAAGACCGCCTCGTAGGTCAGCGTGCCGGAGCGCGAGACGACGCCGACATGGCCCTGGCGGTGAATGTAGCCCGGGGCGATGCCGATGCGGCAGCCGCCGTGCGAGTCGGGGCCGGGCCCGGGCGTGACGAGGCCGGGGCAGTTGGGCCCGACCAGGCGCGTCGGCGACCCCTGCAGCGCCCGCTTCACGCGGACCATGTCGCGGATCGGGATGCCCTCGGTGATGGCGACGGCGACGGCGAGGCCGGCGTCCACGCCCTCCAGGATGGCGTCGGCGGCAAACGGCGGCGGGACGAAGATGGCGGAGACGGTGGCGCCGGTGGCCCGGGCGGCGTCGGCGACGGTGTTGAAGATCGGGACGCGATGGGTGCCGTGCTCGAAGAACTGGCCGCCCTTGCCGGGGGTGACGCCGGCGACGACCTGGGTGCCGTAGTCGAGCGAGAGCCGGGTGTGGCGGGCGCCGAATTCGCCGGTGATGCCCTGGATGAGGATCTTGGTTTCGGGAGTGATGAGAATGGCCATGGGAAAAAAGGTCGGGGAGGGAGGAGGGGGAGGGGCCGCGCCGGACCGGGCTAGGCGACGAGCTTGACGATTTTCTGGGCGGCGTCGGCCATGGTGTCGCCGGCGACGAGGGGGAGGCCGGAGGCGGCGAGGGTGGCCTTGCCGGCGGCGACGTTGTTGCCCTCGAGGCGGACGACGAGCGGGAGCTTGAGGCCGACTTCCTTGACGGCGTCGACGATGCCCTGGGCGATCACGTTGCAGTCCATGATGCCGCCGAAGATGTTCACGAGGATGCCCCGGACGTTCTGGTCCCCGAGGATGATCTTGAAGGCGGCCACGACCTGCTCGCGGGTGGCGCCGCCGCCGACGTCGAGGAAGTTGGCCGGGGTGCCGCCGTAGTGCTTGATGATGTCCATCGTGCTCATCGCGAGGCCGGCGCCGTTGACGAGGCAGGCGATGTTGCCGTCGAGGGCGATGTAGGAGAGGCTGGCCTTGGCGGCCTCGATCTCCTTCGGGTCCTCCTCGTTGAGGTCGCGCAGGGCGACGATCTCCGGGTGGCGGAACAGCGCGTTGTCGTCGAACGAGACCTTGCCGTCGAGGGCGAGGACGTCGCCGGCCGGGGTGGTGATGAGCGGGTTGACCTCGACCATGGCGGCGTCGGTCTCCCAGTACATCGTGTAGAGGTTGCGGATGAGGCGGGCGGCGTTCTTCGCCTCGGTGCCGGTGAGGCCGAGCCGGAAGAGGAGGTGGCGCACCTGGAAGTCGGCGAGGCCGTAGGCCGGGTCGACCAGGACCTTGTGGATCTTCTCCGGGGTGGCGTGGGCGACCTTCTCGATCTCCATCCCGCCCTCGGTGGAGGCGACGATGACGGGGCGGGAGGTCTGGCGGTCGAGGAGGATGGCGAGGTAGTACTCCTTCTTGATGTCGCTCGCCTGGGTGAAGTAGATCGTCTGGACCTTGCGGCCGACGGGGCCGGTCTGGATCGTGACGAGGGTCTGGCCGAGCATCTGGGCGGCCTGGGCCTTCGCCTCGGCCTTGGTCGGGCAGAACTTGACCCCGCCCTTGAACCCGTTGGTGAACGTCCCCTTGCCGCGGCCGCCGGCGTGGATCTGGGACTTCACCATGACGGCGCCCTCCGGGAGCGACGCGAGGGCGGCGTCAAATTCGGCGGCGGACCGGGCGGGCGTGCCCTTGGGCACGGGAACGCCGAATTTTTCGAACAAGGCCTTGGCCTGATACTCGTGGATGTTCATGGGAAAGGGCGCAGTAAGCCAGAAGGCGGCCCGGATAGGCACGCAAAAAAACGGCGCGGCGGGCTTCGTTAGCCGGCATGCGCCCGGGATTGCGTTCGGCTAATGCCCGGCCCAGATGTGCGGGCATGCAATCGCACGAAGTCCTGCGGGAAGTTTTCCGGAAAACCAGCGCGAAACAGGTGGCCGCGGACCTGGGGCTGTCGCTGTCGCTGATCTACAAGTGGACGGAGCCGCCCGCCGATGACGCCGGCAGCGGCGCGAACAATCCGCTCGACCGGGTCGGCCAGCTGATCCGCTCGACCCACGACCCGCGCCTGGCGCAGTGGGTGGCGGAGCAGGCGGGCGGCTTCTTCATCCGGAACCCGGCGAAGCTGCCCCATCCGGGCCAGCTGATCCCGCTGACCAACGACATCGTGCAGGAGTTCGCCGACATGCTGGCGACGATCGCGTCCTCGGCGGCGGACAACGCCGTCACCCCCGAGGAGGCGAAGAAGATCCGCGCGCGCTGGGAGGAGCTGAAGAGCGTGACGGAGGGTTTTGTGCGCGCCTGCGAGGGCGGCAATTTCAGCCAGGTGCGGCGCGCGGCCGAGGACGGCCCGCCGCCCGCGCGCGCCTGAGCCCCGGCCCTAGCGGAAGGTCACGGCCGCCAGGCAGGCGGGGGGCAGCGTGGCGGTGAGCCGGCCGGACTCGAACCGGAAGTCGTCCCACGGGCGCGCCGCGACGCGGTCGGGCGCGGCGGGGGTGTTGCAGTCGGTCAGCTCCGGCGCGGTCAGGAGGCGGCCGACGGGGCGGGCGCCGGCGGGGCGGCCGGCGAGCTGGAGCTCGATGCGGACGGGTTCCGCGGGGTCGGTGTGGGCGAGGGTGACGGTGACGGACTGGTCCGGCGCCAGCGAGGCGGTGGCGGAGACCCGCGGGTAGGGCAGGCCGTCGTGGCTGAGCAGCGCGGCCGAGTTCGCCACCGGCAGCCGCCGGGCGTCCTGATGGGGGACGTAGAGGTGGAAGGCGTGCCAGGTCGGGGTGCGCACGGTGGCGGCGCCGAAGGTCAGGATCGAGGCGTGCAGCACGTTGGCCACCTGGGCGGCGTTGGCCATGTGCACGCGCTCGGCATGCCGGATGAACGCGTCGAAGGTCAGCGCGGAGAGCAGGGCGTCGCGGATGGTCTGCTGCTGGAAGTAGGCGCTCGGGCGCGGCGCGGGATCCGGCGCGTACCAGGCGCCCCACTCGTCGACGATCAGCTTCACCCGCCGGGCCGGGTCGTGGCGGTCCATGATCGCGGAATGCCGGGCGATCAGTTCGTCCATGTACCAGCCGTGGGCCATGACGGTGCGCCATTGCTCGGGGCCGAAGGACGTCGCCAGCAGGTGCTGCTGCGTCCGGGCGGGCGGGCAGCCGCCGTTCATGTAGTAGTGCAGCGACAGGCCGTCCATGATCCCGGGGTTGAAGCGCGGGGCGGCGCACTCGCGCATCAGGACCTCGGTCCAGTGGAAGTCGTCCAGGCCCGGGCCGGTGGCGATGCGGAAGAGCGCGGATTTCTCGTAGCTGCCGAGGTAGGTGCCGTAGCGGCGGAACTCGTCGGCGTAATACTCGGCGCGCATCAGGCCGCCGCAGCCCCAGCTCTCGTTGCCGACGCCCCAGTAGCGCACGCCGTAGGGCGCGGGGTGGCCGTTGGCGGCGCGTTCGTCGGCGAGGACGGTGCCGGTCGGCGCGTTGAGGTACTCGACCCAGTCGCGCATTTCCTGGACGGTGCCGGAGCCGAGGTTGCCGCAGATGACCGGCTCGCAGCCGGTCTGCGCGCAGAGGTCGAGGAACTCGTGCGTGCCGAAGGCGTTGGTCTCGATCTGGCCCCAGGTGTCGTTGCGCTGGCGCGGGCGCTGGTCCCGGGGCCCGATGCCGTTGCGCCAGTGGTACGCGTCGGCGAAGCAGCCGCCGGGCCAGCGGAGGTTCGGCATCCGGAGCTCGCGCAGGGCGGCCACGGCCTCCTGCCGGAACCCGCGCACGTTGGGGATCGGGGAGTCGGGGCCGACCCAGAGGCCGTCGTAGACGCAGCTGCCGAGGTGCTCGGCGAACTGGCCGAAGAGGTGGCGGCTGATCCCCGGGCCCGGCTGGTCGGCGGCCACGGTCAGGACGATGCGGTGCGAGGGCATGGGTGGCGAAAAACTAGCCTTGGCTCTTGCTCGGTCCCGCGCCCATTGTCGAGCCGTCATGGCCCTCCCCCTCCCGGCCGGCGGTTAGCGCGCCGCGACCCCGCGACCCCCCTTTCCCCCGCATGCCCGTGCGCCTCCTCCCGTCGGCCGAGCCGTTTTACCAGCCGCCGCCCCCCCTGGGCGACCTGCGCGCCATGCTGCGGCGGCGGATCGTCGCGACCGCGCTCGACCAGCTGGACGCCGCCGCGGCGGAGCGGGGCCGGCTGCGCACCGCCGCCCAGTGGCGCGCCTATGCGGCGCGCGTCCAGCGCCGGCTGGCGGCGGCGGTGGACCACCCGGCGCTGCGGCGGGCGCCGACCTGGCGCGAGCGCCCGGTCGGCCGGCAGGACTACGAGGGGTTCAGCCTGGAGAACCTGCTGGTCGAGTCGCTGCCCGGCTGCTGGATGAATGTCACGGTCTGGAAGCCGGACCCGCGCCGCTGGGCGCCGCCCTGGCCGGCGGTGGTCACGCCGGTCGGCCACAACGGGAAATACCACCCCAGCGAGCAGCACCCCCCGCAGGTGTTCGCCGCCAACGGCTACCTGAGCGTGTCGTTCGATCCCCCGGGCTTCGGGGAAAAGGCGCGGGGCAACGATCATTTCATCGACGGCGTGCGGGGCTACGTGGTGGGCCAGAACCCGCTGGCGTTCTTCCTCGCCGACGCGCAGCGCGCGGTGGACTACGTCCTCTCGCGGCCGGATGTGGACGGACGCGGCGGGGTCGCCATGACCGGGGTGTCGGGCGGGGGCTTCAGCACGGTCTGCTGCGCGGTGCTGGACCCGCGGCTGTCCGTGATCGGGCCGTCCGGGTTCGGCATGCCGGACGAGGTGCATCCGATCCGGAACGGCTACGCGGGCTGTCCGGAGACCCAGTGGTGGCGGCGGTATGCCGACGGGCTGGGCCTGGCCGACCTGCTGATTGGCGCGCGGTTTGTGCCGGCGCTGCTGATGGCGGGGCGGCAGGACACCGTCCTGACCGCGCGGCAGCTCGGGCGGCTGGCGGTGCCGGTGCGCGCCGCCTACGCGGCGGTGGGGCGGGCGGAGCGCCTCCGCGTGTGGATCGACGACTGCGGCCACGAGTACACCGCGGCCCAGGCGCGGGCCTTTGTCGCCTGGATGCGGCGCTGGTCGCGCCCGCGGGCGGCGACCGGGCCGGTGGCGAGCCCGCGCCGGCTGCAGCTGCTGCCGGAGGCGGACCT
>CAIKTR010000115.1 GCA_903830425.1 uncultured Opitutia bacterium | reverse complement strand
CCGACCGCGCCCTCCCAGGTTTTCTTGGGCGAGATGCGCGGGGCGAGCGGGTGGCGGCCGATGGCGAGGCCGGTGAGCAGCGCGCCGACATCGCAGAATTTAGCCACGGCGATGAGCCAGACGCAGAGCAGCAGCCGGCCGTCGGCCGAGACGGTGTCCCCGGGCAGCGGGGTGAGGATGCGGACCAGATACTGCAGCATGAGGCCCACGTAGACGAGGCCGAAGACCGTGCTGGCGAGCGCCTCGACGCGGGTGGCGGGCTCGCGCTCGCTCAGGATGCGGAGGGAAAAGACGATGACGGCGAGGGCGAGGGCGTGCGTGCTGGCGGGCAGGCCGTAGCGGGCCTCGAGCCAGGGGGCGAGGGTGATGAGCGCGCCGAACGCGAGGCCCAGTCGGTGGAAGGGGGCGAGCCCGGCGCTGGCGAGCAGCCGGTAGAACTCGTGCAGGGTGAGCACCGCGATGACCGCGGTGAGGAGCACGGCGCCGGTGGTGCGGAAGTACCAGAGGATGACGAAGACGAGGGTCCAGAGGAGGACACTGCTGAAGGTGCGTTTGCCCATGGGTCAGGGGGTAGGGGTGGGGGCGGATTTGAGCTGGTCGGAGGTCAGGCCGAAGCGGCGTTCGCGGCTGGCGTACTCGGCGCAGGCGGCGGCGAGGTCGGCCTTGGTGAAGTCCGGCCAGAGCCGGGGGGTGAAGACCAGCTCGGCGTAGGCCCCCTGCAGCAGGAGGAAATTGCTCAGCCGCGTCTCGCCCGAGGTGCGGATGATGAGGTCGGGATCGGGCAGGTCGGCGGTGCCGAGGTAGCGGCTGAACGTCGCCCAGGAGCGGTCATTCAGCTTTTCCTGGCCGGCGGCGAGCGCGGCGGCGTAGGCGCGGGCGGCGTCGACCACCTCGGTGCGGGCACCGTAGTTGAGGGCGAGCACGAGGGTGTAGTCGGTGAAGTGGGCGGTCTCCGCGATGGTTTTACGCAGGTGCTTCTGCACCCCGGCCGGGAGCTCCTCGATGCGGCCGATGGTGCGCAGCCGCACCCGGTCCTTCACGAAGGTCTTCAGCTCCTGCTTCAGGTAGAACTCGAGCAGGCCCATCAGGCCGCCGACCTCCGCCTTGGGCCGGTTCCAGTTTTCCACGGAGAAGGCGTAGAGCGTGAGGATGCGGATGCCCAGCTCGCGGGCGGCCAGGGTCGCGGTGCGGACGGCCTCGACGCCGCGGCGGTGTCCCTCGAGCCGCGGGAGGCCGCGCTGCCGGGCCCAGCGGCCGTTGCCGTCCATGATAATGGCGACATGCGCGGGGACGATCCCCTTGGCGGCAGGCACGGGGCGGGCGGCGGAGTGGGGCATGCGACTGCCGGAGTTAGGGTACCGGGGCGGGGTTTGACAAGCCGCCTTCGTCGCCCGGGTTGAATCGCCGCGGGGCGGGCGTTCGAGCGCGGGCGCGGCTAGCGGCCGAGGGGGAGACGCACGCTGGCGCCGGCCTGGGCCGGGTGATTCGAGCCGAGCTGGGCCCAGCCGTGGAGCGTGCGGCAGCCGGCGAGGCCGGCGAGGATGAGCCCGGCGAAGGCGAGCCACGTGAACCGGGAAAGGGCGGGGCGCATGGCCGGTGGGTCAGCCGCGGACCTGGCCGGTTCCCTCGATGACGAACTTGTGGGTGCAGAGCTCGCGCAGCCCCATCGGGCCGCGGGCGTGCAGGCGGTCGGTGCTGATGCCGATCTCGGCCCCGTAGCCGAACTCAAAGCCATCGGTGAAGCGCGTGCTCGCGTTCCAGTAGACCGTGGCGCTGTCCACCTCCGCGAGGAAGCGGCGGGCCGCGGGCTCGTCGGCGGTCACGATCGCGTCGCTGTGGCTGGAGCTGTCGCGGTTGACCGCGGCGATGGCGGCGTCGAGGGAGTCGACCACCCGGACGGCGAGGACGGTGTCGAGGAACTCGGCGGCAAAGTCGGCGGCGGTCGCGGCGGTGTGCGGGATCCGGGCGGCGGCGAGGAGGGCGGCGCTGGCGGCGTCGCAGCGGAGCTCCACCTGCGCGGCGCGCAGGGCGCGGGCGGCGGCGGGAAGGAACTGGCCCGCCACGGCGCGGTGGACGAGCAGCTGCTCGGCGGCGTTGCAGGCGCTGGGGCGGGAAACCTTGGCGTTGACGATGATCTGCTCCGCCATCGCGAGGTCGGCGGCGGCGTCCACGTACACGCAGCAGACGCCCCGGTAGTGCTTGATGACGGGGATGGTGGAATTTTCCGTGACGTAGCGGATGAGGCTCTCGCCGCCGCGCGGGATGAGGCAGTGGATGAGGGAGTCGAGCCGGAGCAGGGTGGCGAGGGCGGCGCGGTCGGTGGTCGGGACCAGCTGCACGGCGGCGGCGGGCAGCCCCGCGGCCAGGAGGGACTGGGTGAGGAGGACGGCGAGGGCGGTGTTGGTCTGGAAGCACTCCTTGCCGCCGCGCAGGAGGCATGCGTTGCCGCTCTTGAGGCAGAGCACCGCGCAGTCGATGGTGACGTTGGGGCGCGCCTCGTAGATGATGCCGATGACGCCGATGGGGACGCGGCGCTTGCGGATGCGCAGGCCGTTGGGGCGGGTGGAGTCCTCGAGGATCTCGCCAACGGGGTCGGGCAGGGCGATCACGGCGCGGACGGAGGCGGCGAGCTGCTGGAGGCGGGCGGGGGTGAGGGTGAGGCGGTCGCGGGCGGCGGGGGTGAGGGCGGCGGCCTCGGGCGAGGCGAGGTCCTGGGCGTTGGCGGCGAGGAGGGCGGGGTGGGCCGCGTCGATCCGGTCGGCGAGGGTGCGGAGGGCGTCGTTTTTGGCGGCGGTCGGCGTGGTCGCGAGCACGAGCGCCGCGGCGCGGGCGCGCTGCGCGAGGGCGGTGACAAGCTGGGCGAGGTCGGACATGGGACGCTGGAGGAGAAAGGAGGAGGGAGCAGGGGGCAAGCGCGCGATGAGCGCGCGATGCGCGCTGGAGCCAGGAGAAGGGAGCAGGGAGAAGGAGACGGGCGGTGCGGGAGGGGAGGCGTGAATTGGGGTGGTTTTCCTGCCCCCTGCCCCTTGACCCCTCCTCCCGCGCGCGGAGCGCGCCCCGCTATTCGAACATCCGCTTGTGGTTCAGGCGCCAGACGGCGATGGCCATGACGCCGGCGGTGATGCCGGCGAGGACGCCGAGGACGGGCAGGAGCTCGCGGAAGGACCGGCCGGCCCAGAGGACCTGGGCGAAGCCCTCCATCGACCAGTAGACGACGGTGAGCTTGCCGACCTGCTGCATGAACTCGGGCATCAGGCTCATCGGATACCAGGCGCCGCCGGTGGCGCTCATGACCATGACGAAGAAGGTGGCGAGGCCGTTGGCGGCCTGGGCGTTGGGGGCGATGGCGGCGATGAACATGCCGAAGGAGGTGCAGGCGGCGGCGGCGAAGATACAGACGACCATGAGGCTGCCGAAATGGCCGAACACATCGATGCCGTACATCAGGCGGCCGGCGGTGAACAGGGTGGTGAGCTGGACGAGCCCGAGCCCCACCCCGTACACGAAGCGGCTCCAGAGCAGCTGGGCGCGGGTGACGGGCGCGGCCAGCAGGCGCTGGAAGAGGCCGGAGCTTTTTTCATCGAAGAACGCGGCGGACGAGGCGCTGACGGCGAAGAGCAGGAACATGATGGCCCAGCCGCCGACCAGCTGCGTGGCGAGCGGGCTCCGCACGTCCTTGCCCACCACCTGCTCCTGGTCGATTTTGACGAGCCGGGATAAAAAGTCCGCCGCGGCGGAGGGCGCCTGGACGGGGGTCGCGCCCTTGGCCTGGGCCGGGGCGGGCGGGGCGGGCGGGGCGGCGGAAGGCGCGGGTGCCGGCTGGGCGAGCGTCCCCAAGCCGAGCCCGCCGGCCTCGATCTCGCGCTGGACGGTGGCGGGGTCGCCGCCGAACGCCGTGGTGATGGCGCGGGCGAGGCTGCGGTTAAACTGGTCGGACCGGGCTTCGCCGAGGAACCCCCGAGCCCGGGCCTGCAGCGACTGGCCGAGGAGCTCGGGCACGTGGGAGAAAATCGCCTTCTGCAGCAGGCCGTTGACCATCTGGGTCTCGATCTCGTTGCGCGGGTCGGAGAGAATCTTCAGGTGGAGCCCGATGCCGTCGGTGCGGACGACGTCGGCCGGGATGACGACGGCGAAGCGGAACTTGCCGTCGTGGATCAGCGGGCGCAGGTCGGCCTCGGCCAGCGGCCGGGTCGTGTGGTCGGGGAGCTCACGGGTGGTGATGACGTGGAAGGCGGTCTCGGTGGCGAGGGCGTCGACCAGTTTTTGCGCGGCCGGATTGGTGCTGGCGTTGACGACCGCCAGGCGGATGCCGGTCGGGCCGGTGTCCTTCTGGTGCAGGCCGAAGACCCAGCCGAAGATGTAGATCAGCGCGACCGGCACGAAGAACGTCAGGCCGACCGCGGCGCGGTTGCGGAGGAAGTTCGCGATATCCTTGCGGACGAGGGTGAGGATGACGCGCATCGGGCGGGGAGGCAGAGGGAAGGCGAAAGTGAAAGGGAAAGTGAGAGGGGAAAGGGGGAGGGGCTGGGTTACTCGCGCAGGTTTCGGCCGGTGAGGTGGAGGAACACGGCCTCGAGGGTGGGACGGGCGGCGGTGAAGAGCCGGGGCGGGAGGCCGAGGGCTTCCGCCCGGGTGTAGAAGGCGGAGAGGCGGAAGTCGGCGCGCGGCTGGAAGCGGTGGCGTCCGTCCGCCGAGACGAGGGTGCCGTCGGCGCCGAGCAGGGCGGCCAGGGGCGCGGTCTCGGGCGTCGCCGGGAAACTGATTTCCTCCTCGAAGGGCAGCCGGGTGAGCAATTCGTCGAGCGTGCCGAGCGCCGGGATCCGGCCGTGGTCGATGATGCCGATGCGGGAGCAGAGCCGGGTGGCCTCCTCCATGTAGTGGGTGGAGTAGATGATGGTGAGGCCGGCGCGGTTGAGCGCGGTGAGGTAGTCGAAGATGGCGTTGCGGGACTGGGGGTCGACGCCGACGGTCGGCTCGTCGCAGAGCAGGAGCTTGGGCTGGTGGAGGAGGGCGGCGACGAGGTTGAGCCGGCGCTGCATGCCGCCGGAAAAAGTCTTCACCGGGTCGCGGCGGCGGTCGGTGAGCTGGACGGCCGCGAGGGCCTCGTCGATGCGGCGGCGCAGCTGGGCGCCGCGCAGGCCGTAGAGGGCGCCGAAGATGCGGAGGTTCTGGTCGGCGCTGAGCTCCTCGTAGAGCGCGATCGACTGGGGCACGAGGCCGAGGCTGGTGCGGGTGCGGGGATCGGCGGGGGTGACGACCCCGCCGTCGAGGGTGAGCGTGCCGGCGTCGGGCGAGCGGAGGCCGGCGGCGAGGGCCATGAGGGTGGACTTGCCGGCGCCGTTGGGGCCGAGGAGCCCGAAGAACTCGCCGCGGGCGATGTCGAGGGACACCCCGTCGAGCGCCGTGAGCGCGCCGTAGCGCTTGGTGACGGAGCGAAGCGACAGCATGGGAACGCCTGGAGGCTGACGGCCGGCAAACCCGAGACAACGCCAAAGCTCGCGGGCGACCGCCCGCCGGATCAGGAGGCCACGAGCGCCTCGGCCCGGGCGCGGACCCGGGGCCAGTGCACGCTGGGGATGGCGGCGCCGAGGTGCTGGACGGTTTCGGCGCCGAGGAGGGAGCCGACGGCCCCGGCGGCGGGCAGCGGGGCGCCGCGCAGGTAGCCGTAGAGAAAGCCGGCGGCCCAGGAGTCGCCGGCCCCGGTGGTGTCCACCACGCGCTCGGCCTGGACCGGGGCGATGCGGTGGAGGTCCCGGCCCTGGGCGATCCAGGCGCCGTCCTTGCCCAGCTTGACCGCCGCGATGCCGCCGAAGCCGGCGAGCTCGCGCGCGAAGTTCTCGTACTCGTCGCGGCGCTGGAAGAGCGCGGCGGCCTCGTCCTCGTTGGCGAAGACGACGTCCACGCCCAGGCGCAGCTGGTTGAAGATCCAGTCGCGGGCGGCGTTGACGACCTCGAAGGAGGCGAGGTCGAGGCTGAGGGTGCAGCCGGCGTCGCGGGCGGTCTGGATCACGCGGTCGGCGAGGGCGGGGTTGAAGAGGAGGTAGCCCTCGAGGTGGGCGTGGCGGGCGCCGCGGAAGTCGGCGGCGGTGATTTCGCCGGGGGCGAGGGTCATGGCGGCGCCGAGGTGGGTGCGGAGGGTGCGCTGGCCGTCGGGCGTGACGAGGGAGAGGCAGCGGCCGTTGGGCAGCGCGGCGCGCTTGAAGCGGGAGCCGTCGCCGCCGGCGGCCACGAAATTAGCGTAATACTGCTCGGCCGTGAGGTCGCCGCCGATCTTGCCGAGGTAGGTGGTGCGGACGCCGAGGCGCGCGGCGCCGAGGGTGGTGTTGGCGGCGGAGCCGCCGGGCTGCAGGGCGACGTTGCCGCCGACCTGCCGGACGAGGGCGGCGATGTCCTCGCCGTCGACGAGCACCATGCCGCCCTTGGCGCCGGCGACATGGGCGGCGAGGAAGGCGTCGTCCACGTGCGCGAGCAGGTCCATGATGGGATTGCCGACGCCGATCAGGTCAAAGGAAGGGAGGGACATGGCGGGGGGAGGAGGGGAGCGGGCGGGCGGCCGGTTCAGCCGCCGCTGACGGTGAGGTTGGTGGCGAGCAGCGGTTCCTCGTCGACCTCGATGAGGATGGAATAGTCGCCGGGGGCGGGGAAGGTGAGGTTGCGGATTTCGTTGATGAGGTTGATCCGGTGCAGCGGGCTTTGGGAGTCGAAGGGCCGGTCGATGAGCGCCTGCATCTGGGTGGGGTCGAGGCCCATGGAGAGGCGCATGTGGTGGGTGCCGGGGGCGCAGTCGGTGAGGGTGAGGAACCAGACCATGAACGGGTGGGTCACGGGGAACTGGCGGGCGTTGATGTTGGAGAAGGCGCCGAGAATGGTGTGCTTGCCCGTGCCGGGATCGATGTGGACACCGTCGCAGGTGAGCCAGGCGAGGAGCTGCGGTTTCGATTGCATGGGGGCAGTGGGGCGGCGGGCGGCGGGCGGAGCAAACCATTTTGCGGGGCGCGGCCGGGGACGGGCCGCCGGGGGCGCGGGCAAAAAAATCGTGGTCACGGGGGCGATTCGGGTGCACCACAGGGGCGATGCCGATGCCCGCGCTGTCGCCGAACCCGCTGCTCGATTCCGTCGCGAGCTATCCGCACTGGTTTGTGGCGGCCTGCCTGACGGTGGTGGCGGCGGCGGCGCTCTGGGTCCTGGCCAAGGTGCTGAAATGGGGGCTGTACCTGCTGATCGGGCTGGTGCTGCTGGGGGGCGCGGCGACGACGGTCTGGCTGCTGTGGCGCTGAGCGCCCGGCGGCGCCACCGGGCGGGGAACAAGATTTGCGCAGCAAAATGTTGCGGGAAAAGCGGGTTACGTCCGGCTTTTTCTTGTCACCGCTTGCCGGCCCCGCTTAACCCAAGCCCGATGAAATACATTTTTGTGACGGGCGGGGTGGTCTCGTCGCTGGGCAAGGGCCTGACGGCGGCCTCACTCGGCGCGCTCCTTGAGCTGCGCGGCCTCACCGTCCGCATCCAGAAATTCGATCCCTACCTGAACGTCGACCCGGGCACGATGAGCCCGTTCCAGCACGGCGAGGTGTATGTGCTGGAGGACGGCGCGGAGACGGACCTGGACCTCGGGCACTACGAGCGGTTCACGAGCGGCAAGCTCTCGCGGCGCAACAGCCTCAGCTCGGGCCAGATTTACGAGAGCGTGATCCAGAAGGAGCGGCGCGGGGACTACCTCGGCACGACGGTGCAGGTGATCCCGCATGTGACCAACGAGATCAAGGAGCGGATCTACTCGGCGGCGAAGGACGTGGACATCCTGATCACCGAGATCGGGGGCACGACCGGCGACATCGAGGGGCTGCCGTTCCTGGAGGCGATGCGGCAGTTCGCGCTCGAGGTCGGGCCGGACGACGTGATTTTCCTGCACGTGACGCTGGTGCCCTATGTGGCGGCGGCGGGCGAGCTGAAGACCAAGCCCACGCAGCAGTCGGTGGCCAAGCTGCGCGAGATCGGCATCCAGCCGGACATCCTGGTCTGCCGCACCGACCATCCGCTGGATGCCGGCCTGCGCGACAAGATCTCGATGTTCTGCAACGTGCCGGTGAAGGCGGTGATCGAGTGCGCCGACGTCGCCAACTCCATCTACGAGCTGCCGCTCGCGCTCCAGGGGGAGAAGCTCGACCAGCTGGTGCTCGACCTCTTCGGGCTGAAAAATCCCCGGCCGCGGAAGAACATCTGGCAGCAGATCGTCCACCGCCTGCTCAACCCGGCGCACGAGGTCACGATCGGCGTGGTGGGGAAGTACATCGAGCTGCAGGACGCCTACAAGTCGGTCTACGAGTCCGTCACGCACGCCGGCATCGCGAACAACTGCCGCATCCAGGTGGTGCGGATCGACGCCGAGGACCTGGAGAAGCCGGGTGGCCTGGCGCGGCTGCGCCGGCTGGACGGGATCCTGGTCCCGGGCGGCTTCGGCGACCGCGGCACGGAGGGCAAGATCGCCGCGGCCCGCTATGCCCGCGAGCACCGGATCCCCTATTACGGCCTGTGCCTGGGCCTGCAGATCGCGGTGATCGAGTTTGCCCGCAACGTCCTGAAGCTCCCGGGGGCGAACAGCACCGAGTTTGACCCGAAGGCCCGCCACCCCGTCATCAACATGATGGAGGAGCAGAAGCAGATCAGCGACAAGGGCGCGACCATGCGGCTCGGCAGCTACGACTGCGCGCTGACGCCCGGCACGCACGCGGCGAAGGCCTACGGCGTGGCCAGCGTCCGCGAGCGCCACCGCCACCGCTACGAGGTGAACAACGCCTACGTCGAGCAGCTGGAGCGCGCCGGCCTGGTGATCAGCGGCCGCAACCCGCGGCGGAACCTCGTCGAGATCGTCGAGCTGAAGGATCACCCGTGGTTTCTCGCGGTGCAGTTTCATCCCGAGTTCCAGTCGAAGCCCAACCGGGCGCATCCGCTGTTCGCGGCCTTCATTGCGGCGGCGATCCAGCACGTGGCCGCCGGCAAAAAGGCGCCGCGCCGCGGGGCGCGGCGTCCGGCCGCCCGGCGCCGCTGATCTCGGGACGCTCGTCTTTTCGCCGGTCCGGCCCCACGCTCGTCCCCATGCTCTTCACTCCCAAGAAACTCCTGCTGATCGCCGGGCCCTGTTCGCTGGAAAATGAGCGGGTGTGCCGCGCCGTGGCGGAGACGCTGGTGCGGGTGGGGCGGAAGCACCGGGAGCTGACGATCGTGTTCAAGGGCTCGTTCGACAAAGCCAACCGCACGTCGGCCCAGGGGGCGCGCGGCACCGGGCTGGAGGCCGGCCTCGCGCTGCTGGCGATGGTCAAGCGGGACTACGGCCTGCCGGTCCTCACCGACGTGCACGAGCGCGCGCAGGTCGCGCCGGTGGCGGCGGTCTGCGATGTGCTGCAGATCCCGGCCTTCCTCTGCCGCCAGACGGACCTCCTCCTCGCCGCCGCGGCGAGCGGGCGGGTGGTCAACGTGAAGAAGGGCCAGTTTCTCTCGCCGCAGGAGATGGTGTACGTCACCGGCAAGCTGCGCGAGGGGCGGGCGAAGGAAATCTGGCAGACGGAGCGCGGCACCACGTTTGGCTACAACAACCTGGTCGTGGACATGCGCTCGTTCCCAATTATGCGGGCGAACGGCTACCCGGTGATTCTCGACGCCACGCACAGCGTGCAGCTGCCCGGGGCGGCGGGCGGCAAGAGCGGCGGGCAGCGCGAGTTTGTGGCCCCGCTGGCCAAGGCGGCGCTCGCTGCGGGCGCGGACGGGCTGTTTCTCGAGACGCACCCGAATCCGGCGAAGGCCATTTCCGACGGGCCGAACATGATTCCGCTGGCCGACCTGCCGGCGTTGCTCGCCAGCTGCCTCGCGGTGTGGCGGCTGCGGCTGAAGGCCTAGGTCGGGTGGCCGGGCCGGTGCGCCCGCCGAGGAGGAGGCGCCCGGCCTCGCGGTCGTCTGCCAGCGCTGTGCCCGTCCCCGCCTGCCCCTACAGCCTACCCCCTTAAAACTTACACCTTACCCCCTACCCAGGCTTGCCGCCCCTTGACCGGGCCCGGCCGAGCCCCACACTCACCGCCAATTCCCACTCCCATGGACACCTTCATCATCGACGTCCCGGTCCCCTCGATGGGCGCGACCGTCAGCGAGCTCAACGTCATCGTCATCAAGGTCAGTGTGGGTGACCGCGTGGCCAAGGGCCAGCGGCTCGCCGACCTCGAGAGCGACAAGTCGGCCTTTGAGTTTGAGAGCCCGTGCTCGGGCGTGATCCACACCCTGCTGGGCAAGCCGGGGGCGACGATGACCTCGGGCCAGACCTTTTGCCAGATCGAGACCTCGGACGCCACGCTGCGCCATCTGGCGGCCGGGTCCGCGGCGCCGGCGGCCCCGGAGGCGGGGCCGGCCGCGGCCAAGGCGGCGGTGATCTGGACACCGCGGGCGACGAAGCTCGCGCAGGAGGCCGGGCTCGATCCCTCGCAGGTCACGGACATCGTGGCGACGGGCCCGGGCAACCGGGTGTCGGGCGACGACGTGCAAAAGTACCTGGCGCAGCGGAAAAGCTGACCGGGAATTTTAACCGCGAAGCTCGCGAAGGCCGCGAAGAGGAGCCCCGCAAACGGGGCCGATCGGGGCGGCTCGGCACACTGCCGGGGTAGCCGGGGAGGCTCGGCGCGGCCGGCGCGGTCCCGGCGGGCAGGCCTACGATACGTCCTGCAACTCGTGGCGGAGGACGCTGAGGGCGTAGGTGGCGGCGGTCTCGCAGCGGAGGACGAGCGGGCCGAGGGTGATGGGGGTGAAGCCGCAGGCCGCGGCCTGGTCCAGTTCGGCGGGGGAGAAGTCGCCCTCGGGGCCGACGAGCCAGAGGACTTTTTGCGGGGCGCGGCCCTGGGCGGCCTGGAAGGCGGCGAGCACGGCCTTCAAGGATTTCGCGCCGGGCTGCAGGCTGGCGATGAGTTTCAGGTCGTAGCCGTGCGCGGCCGCGATGAAGGTCGCCGCGGGCTGCACGGGGGCGATCTCGGGCAGGAAGGGGTTGCCGCACTGCTTGGCGGCCTCGAGCGCGGCGGTCTGCCACTTCCCGGTCTTTTTGTCCGAGCGGTCGCCGTCGAGGTGGACCTGGGTGCGCTCGCTCACGAGCGGGACGATCGCGGCGGCGCCGAGCTCGGTGGCCTTGCGCACGATGGCGTCCATGACCGCGCCCTTGGGGAGGGCCTGGGCGAGGGTGAGGGCGCCGCGGAGGGGCGGGGCCTGGCGGCGGGAGCGGACGGCGAGCACGGCGGCGTTTTTGCGGTCGGAGGCGAGGGTGCAGGTCCACTCGGTGCCGCGGCCGTCGAAGGCGACGACGGGGTCGCCGGGGCGGGCGCGGTTGACGGTGACGAGGTGGTGGGACTCGTCGGCGCTGAGGGTGAGTTCGGCGGGCTCGGCGGTGGGGGGCGTGCAGAAGGCGCGGAAGTCGGGCATGACGGAGGGAGTGGACTGCGGCGGCCGGCGGGAGACAAGCCCGGGGAGGAGGGGCGGGGCGGAGCGGGGAGGGGGGAACTGGGTCCGGGAAAAAAGCAGTTTACATGGTGAGGGGTCGGCCTAGCTTCCCCGGACGCTTCGTGGCCCGGATGGCGGAATTGGCAGACGCAACGGACTCAAAATCCGAGAAATCCCCTCTGGGAAATACCTGTCGGAGAGACAGATGCGAACGGTGTAGAACGGTACAGAATAGAATAGGCGTTCTATCGGTCAATGGAATGGCAATGGATTTGGCCAGTCCTTCGATGACCAGCTGGGGTCTGGGGGGAGGGGGGTTCGGCGGTT
>CAIKTR010000114.1 GCA_903830425.1 uncultured Opitutia bacterium | reverse complement strand
GTCGCCCGCCCGGCCGAGTTTTCCCGACCACGCCAGGACGCGGCCGTAGGCGAGCCGCAGGCGGAGGTCCTGGGGGGCGAGGGCCAGGCCGCGCTCGAGGGTGACGAGGGCGTCGTCGTAGTGTCCCGCCCAGCGCTGCACAGTGCCGAGGAGGAAGTAGTTGTTGGGGTTGGAGGGCTCCCGCGCCACGAATTGCGCGTAGAGCGCGACGGCGCGGTCGAGCTTGCCGGACCACGCGAGGACGCGGCCGTAGGCGAGGCGCAGGTTGGTGTCGTCGGGCTGGAGCAGCAGGCCCTGTTCAAACGTGAGGAGGGCGCCCTCATAATGGCCGGCCCAGCTTTGGACGGTGCCGAGGAGGCTGACCGCCTCGAAATTGCGCGGGGCATCGGTGACGAGGGCGCGGAGCACCTCCTCGGAGCGGCCGAGTTTCCCGGCCCACGCCAGCTCCCGGCCGTAGGCGAGGCGCAGGCCGGCGTCGGCGGGGGCGAGGGTCAGCCCGTGTTCGAGGGTGACGAGGGCCGCGTCGTGGCTTCCGGCCCAGCCCTGGGCGGAGCCGAGCAGGAGGTAGTTCCCCGGATTGGCGGGGTCCTGCGCCACGAACCGGGTGTAGAGCGCGACGGCGCGGTCGCCCTGGGCGGAGGCGTTCAGGACGCGGCCGTAGGCGAGGCGCAGGCTCGCGTCGGAGGGAGCGACGGCGAGACCCCGTTCCAGGGTGAGCCGGGCCTCGTCGTAGTGTCCGCTCCAGCCCTGGATGACGCCGAGCAGGTTGAGGGCCTCGGGGTTGGCCGGGTGCTCGGCGACGGCGGCGCGGGCCACGGTTTCCGCCTGGGCCAGGTTGCCCGACCAGGCGAGGACGCGGCCGTAGGTGAGGCGCAGCTCGAAGTCGGCGGGGGCGAGGGCGAGCCCGCGTTCCAAGGTGCGGAGGGCCTCGGCGTGGCGGCCGGCCCAGCCCTGGATCGTGCCCAGCAGGAGGAGGTGCCGGGGATTGTCCGGGGCCTGCGCGACCAGTTCCCCGGCGAGGGCGAGGGCGCGCGGGTAATCGCCCGCCTGCTTGGCGGCGGTGGCCTCCTCGAGCGTGGCGGCGCTCGCCGGGGCGGCGAGGGCGCAAAGCGTGAAAAATAAAAATAACCGTCTCGGCATGGGAAGGAAGGTCGCGCCGCCTCAGGCGGGGCGACGGGCGGCAAACTGGGCGATGGCGGCGTCGAGCTTGGCGAAGTCGACCGGCTTGGAGAGGAAGCCGTCGGCCCCGGCCGAGAGGCAGTCCTCCACGTCGGTGGCGGCGGCAAACGCGGTGAGCATGACGACGGGAATGTGCCGGGTGCGGGGATCGGCCTTGAGCCGCCGGGTGGCCTCGAGGCCGTCGATCCCGGGCATCTTGACGTCCATCAGGATGAGGTTGGGCTGGAGCACGATGGCCTGGGCGATGGCCTCCTCGGCGTGGGTGGCCGGGGCGACCCGGTAGCTTTCGAGCTCCAGGTAGGTCACCAGCAGTTCCAGGTTGGCCGGATAGTCCTCCACGGCCAGGATCAGGAGATCCGCGGGCCGCCCGGCCGGGGGGAGGGGCGTGGCGCTGGTGGCCGGCGCGGGGGCGGCGCCGGCGGCCGGCTCCCGGATGGGCAGGACGAAGATGAAACGGCTGCCGGCGTCGGGCTGGCTCTCGACGGTGAGGCGGCCGCCGTGCGCCTCGGCGAGCCGGCGGGCGATGGGCAGGCCGAGGCCGGTGCCGGCGGACGCGGGGGAGTGGGCGTGGCCGATCTGCTCGAACTCGTGGAAGATGCGCTCCTGGTCGTCGGCCTTCACGCCCGGGCCGGTGTCGATCACGCTGAGCCGGAGCTCCCGCGGGAGCTCGGTTTCGTCCACGCGCAGGGCGATGTGGCCGCCGGCGGGGGTGAACTTCAGCGCGTTGCCCAGCAGGTTGATCAGGATCTGCTTCAGCCGCAGCGGATCGCCGACCACGACCGGGGTGAGGTGGTTGAGGATCATCTCGAACTGGAGATGCTCGCGGGCGGGCTTGTCGCCGAAGAACTCGACCACGGCGTGGCAGAGCTCGGTGACATTGACGGGCTGGAGGTCGAGGGAGAGCTTGCCGGACTCGGCCTTGTTGAGGTCGAGCAGGTCGTTGATCAGCGAGAGCAGGTGGGAGCTGTTTTCCTTGGTGAGCTCCAGCGCCCGGGCCTGCGGGACCGGGATCGGGCCGTGGCGGCCGGAGAGCAGCAGCTGGAGGTTGCCCAGGATTACGTTCAGCGGCGTGCGGAGCTCGTGGCTGATGGTGGCGAGGAACGCGCTCTTGCTCCGGTTCGCCGCCTCGGCCCGCTGCTTCTGCTGTTCCAGCTTCTGCTCGTACTCCTTGCGCTCGGTGATGTCCCGCTGGATGCCGATGTAATTCACCAGCTGGCGGTTTTCGTCAAAGATCGGGTGGACCTCGATGCTCACCCAAATCTTGGTCCGGTCCTTCCGGTAGTGCAGGATCTCGGTGGTGAACCCCCGCAGGCTCTGGAGGCCGGTCCGCATCTGCTCGCTGGCCTGGGGATCCGTTTCCGGGCCCTGCAGGAGCGGTCCCGGGTGCAGGCCGACGATCTCCGGCAAGGTGTAGCCGTAGGACCGCGTGAAGGAATCGCTGATCCATTCGATCTGGCCGGCGGCCGTGGTGCGCATCAGGCCGTCGGTCGTGTGGGCGGCAACGAGGGCGAGTTTCTGCGCCTCGAGCTTCTGCTCGCTCAGGAGATGCTTGGTGGCGACGAGCGACTCGTTGGTGGAGAGCAGCTGCAGGTTGGTGCGCTCGAGGTCCCGCGTGCGCTCCTTGACCAGGCGTTCCGACCGGAGGGCGAAGCTTTGCAGGCTCAGGATCAGGCTGGCCAGCAGGACGCTGGCCATGGCCAGGCCGCTGGAGGCCAGAATAGCCGAGAGGTGCAGCGTGCCGGCCTGGGCGGAGGGCCGAAACCAGGCGAACGTGTAGAGCTGCTGGGCCAGCTCGATCGGGTGCAGCGCCGCGGGCCGGGCGAGTCGGTCCCGGGCGCCGGGGTCCGCGTAGAGCAGGCCCTGCGGCGCGTTCGAGGCGCCTTCAAACAGGGCAAAATCCAACTGATCTTGGTTTTTATTATGGGCGCCGAGGACAAATTCCTCATCGACGAAGGGAGCGTAGACCCAGCAGCGGAACGCGGCCCGACGCTCCGCCACCGTGGTGGTGGGGCGGCTCGCGTCATACACGGGCAGAAACAGCAGAAACCCCGGCCGCTGCAGCCCGTCCTGCACCAGGGTAACATTGCCGGTCAGGTGCGGCCGTCCCGTGTCGCGGGCATGCTCGGCGGCCTCGCGCCGCACCGGCTCCGAGCCCAGGTCCAGGCCCAGAGCCGGGAGATTGGGGGCGAGCGGTGCGATCAGGGTGATGAGGAAGTGCTCGCGGCTGGCGTCCGTGGGATCCGGCTGACGGCCTCCGGGCAAGGCGTGCAGCTTGAACGGGGGATGGCCCGATTGGACGCGTTGGCGGATGAACGGCTCCACCTCCGCCGTCCGGAGCGGATAGACCACGCCCACCCCGTGGATGCCCGGGTAGTTGTCAAACAGCGCCAGGGTGCTGATGTAGCGCTGCCATTCCTGATTGGTGACCGTGGGGGTGACGCTCAGCAGGCTGGCGCCGCCGCGCAGCACATCAATGTAGGTGGTCATGCGGTCGATCAGGGACCGCTCGGCGGTCGCGACCGCCTGGCTGAAGCGCAGCTCATCCAAGGCGTCCTCCTTCTTCTCCAGGGTGAGGAAGAGCCAGCCGCTGAGGAGCCAGCCGCCGAACAGCACGAACGTGGGCCAGGCCAGCAGTTCCCGGCGCCGGAGCGAGCTGATCAGCAGGGCGGAGACGCAAAACACGCTGAGGAACACCTCCAGGAGCATGGGCTCGACCGCTGTCGCCCCATGCTGGAGTCGCGCGCCCAGCACGGTGGCGGCGACGACGACGAGGAGGGCGATTTTGACCTCCTGCTCCCCGAGCAAAATATGGATGAGGACGAGCAGCGGAAGCAGGAGGAAGATCAGCCCGCCGGACTGGTCGACGAGCAACAGCCAGGCGACGATGCCGGCGAGCCCGGCGAGGAAGCCCGCGGATTTGGCCAGGTGGGTCCGGGTGAGTGCGGGCGGGTGCTGCACCCAGGCGAGCACGGTCAGGCAGGCGGGTCCGGCGGCCAGCACGCCGAGGGCATCCCCCGACCACCACGTGAGCAGGCGGCCGAAGGCCTGGTCCAGCGGCACGCGGTGCAATCCGATGAGCGTGACCCCGCTGACCAGGACCGCGATCAAGGGGCCAAACAGGGCGGCGACCAGATAGGCCAGGGCTTCCTGCTGCTGGCCGAGCCAGGCCGCCCGCTGCATGATGGTGCGCATCAGCCAGGCGCCCAGCCAGGCGGAGGCGGTGGCGCCCAGTGCGATGCCGAGGGCGCCCGGCCAGGCATTCTGCATCCAGGCGCTGGCGAACGCGCCCAGCGCCACCCCCGCCAGATCGCGCCGCCGACCCAGCATCGCGGCCATCAGGGCGAAGCCGGCCGCCGGCCAGAACGGGGAGATTTTTACCACCGACTCGCCAAAAATAATGCCGAGGCGCGCCAGCAGAAAATAGCCGGCGGCCAGGCCGAGGACGGCGGCGAGGGTCCCGAGAGCTTGCCTAGTGGGACGCATGCGGAAAAGAGGGGGCCGTTCCAGAGTGAACGGACGATCCCCCGGGGGTGGACTCAGTCGGCCGGGCCGGAGCGATAGCGTGTGGTTCAGGCAACCGCATGAACGGTGGACAGGGCCGCAGGGGTAAGCGGGATAAACAGCCGGAAGGTCGTCCGGCTGCCCTCTTCGCTCTCACACTCGATGTGGCCATGGTGGAAGTCGATCGCCCGCTTCACGATGGTCAAGCCGAGTCCGGTGCCGGGGGTGACCCCGACATTCGAGCCCCGGAAGAACGGGGTGAAAATCTTGCCCAGCTCGGCCCGGGGGATGCCCCGGCCCTGGTTGGTGATGACGAGCCGCAACTGGCCGCCCTGGCTCGAGGCCTCCACGTCGATCGTGCTGTCGGCGGGCGAGTACTTCAGGGCATTGGAGAGGATGTTTTCCACGGCCGCGTTGAAGAGCGACTCGTCGATGTCCAGGGTGCAGCCCGCGGGCAGGCTCGACGTCAGCACGATGCGCTGCCGCGAGGCGAGGGTCTCCCCCTGCGAGCGGCCGATGACGGCGTCCAGCGTGGCGGCGGCGTCGACCGTCTTGGTCGTGATGTCACCGCTGCTGTCCGTGAGGCGGTTGAGGAACAGCGTCTGGCTGACCAGCTCGCGCAACTCCTCCATCGCCTCCTTCTGCAGGGTCATCATGCGGGCGACCTTCTCGTTGCCGCTGCCCTCCAGCAGCTTTTGCAGCAGGAAGTGCGCGCCCATCATGGCGGTCAGCGGTGTGCGGAATTCATGGGAAATCATGGAGACGAACTCCCGCTGCATCGTCATCAGCTCGGCCTGGCGCTCCGTCGCCTTGGAGGCTTCCTGCTCCAGCTGCTTGCGGCCGGTGATGTCGGTATGAATCGCGCAGAGAAACTCCAGTTTGCCGTGCTGGTCATAGAGCGGAAACTTGGTGGTCTCCACCTCGTAGTCCCGTCCGTTGATCTGGGCCTGGTACTCGTACACCAGCCCGGTGCCGGTGCGCACGATTTCCTCGTCGGTCCGCCGGACGTCCGCCAGAATCCTGGGCGGCAGAATCTCCTGGTCGCTCCGGCCGATCAGCTGGTCCGCGGTTGTCCCAAAGTACCGGGCCATCTGCTTGTTGACGTACTGGTAGCGGTTCTCCGCGTTTTTGATCATGACGCCGGCCGGCACGTTGTCGGCGAAGCCGTGGAACAGGGCCTCGCTGCGGGCCAGGCGGTCCTGCGCCTCGACCTCGTCGGTCCGGTCCCGGCAGTTGCAGGCGATGCAGCCCCCGGGCAGCAGGGACAGGGTCAAGTCCTCGCTGAAGGTGGAGCCGTCCTTGCGCTTGGCCCGCGTGATCCCGTGCCAGCTGCCCTGGGCCATGATGACGGGGAAAACCTCCTGCTGGATCTGGCGGAGGGATTCCTCGTCGTAGAGCGTTTGCCAGGACTGGCCCACGACCTCGGACATTTCCCGGAAGCCGAAGATGCGCAGGTGCTCCGGATTCATGTAGGTGAAGCAGCCGGCCGCGTCGGTGAGGGCGAAGCCCTCGCGGGACTGCTCGAGGCCGCGGAGCTGGGACCGGGCGAGTTCGTCGAGCGAGGTGAAGGCGGTGCGGTCGGTGACCAGGCCGATGACCAGGGGCGGCTGATGCGTGGCCAGCAGCAGGGAGCTGTGGGTGAGATCCCGGATCCGCCCGGCGGCGTCCTGGATGCGGTAGTGCACGGTCTCGCGGCCGTTTTTCAGCACGGCGGCCAGGGCGGGCTGGACCAGGGGCCGGGATTCCGGCAGGAGGCGTTGGTGCCAGGCGGCGGGGTCGGCCTGCAGTTGCGGCAGGCTGAGCTGGTACAGCTTCTGCAGTTCCTCGCTGGCGAACAGCGGGAAGCCGTCATCCGCGCGCTGGGCGTAGAGCATCGTGCCCGTGCCCTCAATCAACCGCAGCAGGGTCGAGCCGAAAGTCGACTGCTGGAAGGTGGAGAGGTTCGTGTCGTCCGGGCTCAGGGTGAGGACCGCGGTGTCCGGACCGGTGTTCAGCACCTGCAGGGTGCCCGAGCCGGTGCGGCCCGCGGCGTCGCGAAAGGAAACGTGGGCGTGCCCCTCGGCGCGGCCCGGCCCGCCGAAGATCCAGTGCCCGGCCGGCGCGGACTGGTCGCGCCGCAGCGTCTGGGCGACCTGCCCCAGCAGACTGTCCGGCTGGTCCAGCCGCTGCCAGGCCACCCCCAGATTTCCGGCGACGACCGTGCACGGGAGGGTGCCCGGGCTGCGGTTGAAGCTGAGCACGCCCGCGGTCGGCGCATCGGATAAGGGAGTCGTCATGAAATGCCTACGCGTCCGGTTCAGCGGCCGGGGTGTCGGCTTCCAGCCAGCCGCGCGAGACCGCCAGCACGATCAAGTCCTCGTTGGTCTTGGCGCCAAATTTTTCCCGCAGGCAGGTCAGGTGCTTGTAGACCATGGAGGGGCTCAGATCGAGCTGGAGGGCGATCTCCTTGACCACCGCGCCGCGGGCCAGCATGCGCAGGGTGGCCAGCTCCGTGGCGAGGACGGAGGGGTTGCTGAGGCCGCGCTTGATCACATCCCGCAGGACCGCGCTGGCCTGTTCGCCCAGGTAGGTGCTCCCGGCGCGGACCCGCCCCAAGGCCACCAGCAGTTCGGAAAAGGGCGCGGTTTTCTCCAGAAACCCATGCGCGCCCAGCCTCATGGATTCCTGAACCACGTGCATGGAGGCGTAGGCGCTGAAAACCAGCACCTTGATCTCGGGAAAGCGCTTGCGCACCTCATCGAGGGTGCGCAGGCCGTCGGACTTGTCGGGGAGCCCGATATCCAGAATCAGCAACTCCGGCTTGGCCTCGGCACAGGTGCGGCAGGCGGATTCAAAGTCGTGGGCGATGCCGGCCACCTCAAATTCAGGCTGACGCTGAATGACTTCCGCCAGCACATCGGAAATCGACCGATGATCGTCCACGATAACCACGCGGCAGGGCGGGGCAGGAGGTGTGGCAGAATCGTTCAAGGGTGTAAGAGTTCGCATCATCGCATCGTGAAAGTACCTAGATTTCCATACAAATGATCACAAAACAATGGGGCTTAATACCTATGATCCTATGGAAAATATTGGATACAGGACGAATAAAATATGCCGAAGAGTCGAATTTCCCTAAGCCCATTCGAACCAAGAGGCTGAGAACTTGAGCAGGAAACAGGCGACGAGGCTGCGCTCACTCGCGTGGACCAAGCGGTCCTGCAGTCGAATAGCGATTGGCCTGTGTTAGGATGAGAGGAGGGTGCAGTCCCATGTCGCCGGGTCCGGGCGGCAAATTGATTAACGCCGAAAGGACTCCATTCGGACGATTCCGAGTCGCTTGTATTCCTATGAGCGCCATGACCGAGACGGCCCTCGAGACTCTCCGAACGGCAGACTGCCAGAATTTCCTGGCTGAAGACGTCGCGGACCTTTGTGACGCAGAGAAGTGGCATATCCACGCCCTCGGTCCGCTCTATGACAGTGCCTGGTCGCTTGCGCAGGGATTCCCGCGGCCCACGCCGGCGCAGACCTTCGGTTGCGGACATGGGCGCATGCTCAAGTTGTTTCCCGATGGCTCTTTATATGTGGAGGAGTCCGGTGGCGCCGAGGTGTGGGGATACGCCGGAGATTTTTTCCAACAATCTGAACGATCGGCATTAGCCGATTTAGGAATAGCTGTCCAAGAACAGCTCTGAGGCCAACCTGTCCTGATCGATATCTGCCCGATTGTAGTTTGCTGTAGGGGTCGATGCGGAGCCGGGGGGAGGGAGGCTAGTCCGCGCCTTCCCCTCTGGTTTGGCTGCGAACCGTCATGATTGACCTGACGGATAGGGTGATACCCCTATCTTCCGTGAAAGATTATACACATATAGGATGTAGTTCGCTGTTTTTTTGATGGGAATATCCTCTCGTCGCGATTGGCTCCGTCCCCCCCCTAGGCCTGTGCCATCGGTACCCTTCCTCTCACCTTATCATTCCGGATGCCGTCGAGCCTTGTGAATACTAGTGCAACCCTGATGGGGCGGGTGTGCGTGCTGGGGT
>CAIKTR010000113.1 GCA_903830425.1 uncultured Opitutia bacterium | reverse complement strand
GTGCAGCGCTGGGCGGGACACTACGACGACGCCCTCGTCACCCTCGAGCGCGGCCTGGCCCTCGCCCCCCAGGACCTCCGCCTGCGGCTCGCCTACGGCCGCGTCCTGGCGTGGTCGGGAAAACTCGGCCGGGCGGGCGACGTGATCCGGCCGATCGTCGCCGAGCAGCCCAACAACCTCGAGGCGATCAACCTGCTCGGCATCGTGCAGGGCTGGTCGGGGCAGTACGCCGAGGCCACCCGCACGCTCAAGCAGGGCCTGGCACTCGCCCCGGACGACTCCGACCTGCGCTTCGCCTACGGCCGGGTGCTCGCCTCGTCCGGCCAGTTCGAGCGCGCCGAGGAGGTCTTCCGCGCCTTGGTCGCCAAGTACCCGCACAACCTCGATGCGCTCAATCTCCTCGGCATCCTGCAGGGCTGGGTCGGCCACTACGGCGAGGCCATCCCGACGCTCGAACGCGCCCTCGCCCTCGCCCCCGCCGACACCGACCTGCGCCTGGCCTACGCCACCGTGCTCGCCTGGTCCAGCAGCCTCGGCCACAGCGAACAGGTGGTCCGCGCCCTCGTGGCCGAACAGCCTTCCAACCTCGTCGCGCTCAACCTGCTCGGCCGCGTGCTCATGTGGCAGAAGCGGTACGACGCGGCGGAGGAGACCTTCAACCAGATCCTCGCGATCGCCCCCGCCAACACCGACGCCCTCCTCGGCAGCGGCGACGTCCACAAGCTGGAGGAAATCTACGACGACGCCCGTCATTTCTACCAGCTCGCGCAGCAGACCGACCCCGGCTCGGCGCGCATCCAGCAGCGGCTCGACTCCATCAAATGGGCCGGCCGCTGGCGGCTGGATGTCGGCTGGGAGCGCTCCACCTTCTCGGGCCACTCGACGCGCAGCGACTGGACGGGCTGGGACGCCGCCCTGCGCTATTCCGTGGACCGTAAAACCGGGATCTCGCTCAACGCCGCCTGGGCGCGGCGCTTTGACCTGGTCGACCAGCAGTACAGCCTGGGGATCGACCGCCGGGTGACCGACACGCTCTTCGCCTACGCCCGCACCAGCGCGACTCCCGCGGCGGATTTTTTCGCCCGGCACATGCTCGCGGCCGGCGCCGAATGGCGGGTCCGCAACGGCACCGCCCTCTTTCCGCCCACCGTCCTCCTGCTCGACTACCGCGCCGCCACCTACACGCCCGGCACCGCCCACTCCCTCTGGCTCGGCGTCACGCAGTACACCACCCACCACGTGTCCGTGACCGCCCGCGGCCTGGTCAGCCGCAACCTCAACCAGCACTGGACCCGCGGCTGGCAGCTGCGGCTCGATGGCGACGCCTTCGTGCAGTGGCGCTGGGACCTCGGCTACTCCGACACCAAGGAGTCCCTCTCCTCGACCGTCTTCGACTTCACCCAGGAACTGCGCAACCGCAGCGTCTTCGCCGGAATCTACCGGGAGTTTTCCCCGTCCCTCGCCCTCCGGCTCGACCTCTCCCACGAGTGGACCCCCGGCAATCCCGCCCGCAACACCCTCCATGTCGGCCTGGTCACCAGATTTTGATCTGGTCCTGCTCGACGGGGTCATCCGGCTCTGCTGCTGGCTGGCCGCCGGCTCCGTCGGCCTGTGGCTGGGCTGCTTCGTCGTCCGCACCCGCCACCTGCGGCGGGATGCCCGGGACGCGGCCGCCGAGGAGTCGCTGATCCAGCTCGTGCTGGCCGAGATCACCGGGCCCGCGCGGGCGACCGGGGCCCTGACCGGGCTGCCGGCCTGGCAGCAGCCCCTCCTGCGGCGCGTGTTCGAGAACACGCTCAACCAGATCAAGGGCGCCGACCAGACGAAGCTGGTGGACCTGATGCGGCGGGAGGGCTTTCTCCAGGCCGCCCTGCAGGAGCTGGGCTCGTCCGATCCCGCGGTGCGCCAGGCGGCCGCCGGTTTTCTCAGCTACGACGAAACCCCCGCCGCCCTCGCCGCCCTGCAGCACGCGCTCCAGGATCGCGACCTGGGCGTCCAGCTCACCGCCGCCCGCGCCTTGCTGCAGCGGGACCAGATTGCCTCGCTGAGCGGGCTGCTGGCCGACCTCGACTTCCTGCCGCACGACCCGCCGCTGGTGCTGTCGGACATCTTCGCCCGCCTGCCGGCCAGCCTCCACCCCGAGGCGGTGCAACTGCTCGGCACCGCCCTGCCCGACGAGTGGAAGCGGATGCTCGCGATCGCGCTCGGGCGCAACCAGGTGCACGCCGCCTTCGCCGCGCTCGCCGCGCTGACCCGGACCGGCTCGGAGCGGGTGCGGGCCGCCGCCTGGGTCGCCCTGCGCGAGCTGGGCGACCCGCAGGTGGGGGAGCTCGTGGGCGACGGGCTCCGGGACTCCAGCGCCACCGTCCGGCAGGCCGCCTGCCAGTGCGCGGCCGCCTTGGGCGGCCCGGACGTGCTGCCGCCGCTGTTGGCGCTGCTGGCGGAGGCGAACTGGGGCGTGCGCTTTGCCGCGGCCAACGCCCTCTACGACCACGGACGCGAGGGCCGGCAGCTGCTCGCGGACCACAGCCAGCAGGCCGGCGACGCGGACGTCGGCCGGCAGGTCCTGCGCGAGCGGGAACGGGAGGACACCCGTGGATCGTGAGCTCCTGATTTCCTCGGTTTCCGCCAGCGTGACCGCGCTGGGCTGGTTCATGCTGGGCTTCACCGCCCTGCAGTACCTGCTCTATTCCCTCCACACCATCCTGGCCTTCTTCGAGCTGCGCTCGGCCCAGCGCCGGGACCGCCACACGGAGGAGGGCTGGCTGCTCGGCGCCAAATCCATCCCCGGCATCTCCCTGCTCGTCCCCGCCTACAACGAGGAGCGCACGGTGGTCGAAAACATCCGGTCCCTCCTCACCCTGCGCTACCCGCGCTTCGAGATCATCGTGGTCAACGACGGCTCGACCGACGGCACCGCGGCCGCCGTCATCGCCGCCTTCCGGCTCGAGCGCAGCGAGCTGCAGCGCCCGCCGGTCGCGCCCTGCCAGCCCATCCGCGGCATCTACCGGCAGCGCGACTTCCCGAACCTGCTCTTCATCGACAAGGAGAACGGCGGCAAGTCGGACGCGCTCAACGCCGCGCTGAACCATGCCCGCCACCCGCTGGTCTGCGGCGTCGACGCCGATTCCCTGCTCGACCACCACGCCCTCCTGAAGGCCGTGCGGCCGTTCGTGGAGCAGCCGGGCTCCCTCCTCGCCGTCGGCGGCACCATCCGCATCGCCAACGGCTGCGAGGTGCGCAGCGGCCTGATCGTCCGGGAGGGCACGCCCCACCGGCTCGTGCCGCTGATCCAGATCGTCGAATACCTCCGCGCCTTCCTCATCGCCCGCCTCGCCTTCAGCCGGCTGGGCTCCGTCTCCATCATCTCGGGCGCGTTCGGCCTCTTCAAGCGCAGCGCCGTCCTGCAGGTCGGCGGCTACTCGCACGGCACGGTCGGCGAGGACATGGAGCTGATCGTCAAGATCCACCGGAAATTCTGCGACGCCGGCCAGCCCTACCACATTCTCTTCATCCCCGATCCGGTGTGCTGGACCGAGGCGCCGGAAACCCTCGCCCAGCTGCGCCGGCAGCGCACCCGCTGGCAGCGCGGCCTGTGCGAGGTGCTGTGGCTGCACCGCGGCATGCTCCTCCGGCCGCGCTACGGCCGCATCGGCCTGCTCAGCCTGCCCCTGTTCGTCCTCTTCGACGTGGTCGGACCCGTGCTCGACCTCGCCGGCCTGACCCTGCTCCCCCTCTGCTGGGCCGCCGGCCTCCTCGACTTCGAACTCCTCGCGGCGTTCTTCGCCGTGGTGGTGCTGTATGGCATCTTCCTCAGCATGATCGCCCTCGTGCTCGGCGAACTGGCCCTCTTCAAGACCACCCGCAAGCGCGACATGCTCGCCCTCGCCCTCGCCGCCATCGCCGAGAACTTCGGCTACCGCCAGCTCAACCTGCTCTGGCGCATCGAGGGGACCTGGCAGTTCATCCGCGGGCAGAAGCACTGGGGCGAGATGATCCGCACCGGCTTCCACCGGCCCCCCGCCTGAGCCCGGCGCCGGACCCGGGCCGCGCCGCCGTTACTTCGCCAGCGGGCGGCGGGCCTGCTCCAGCACGTCGCGAAATTCCTGGTTGTTCGGCGCCTGCTGCAGCGCGGCCTCGAGCGACCGGATCGCCTCGGCCCGGCGGCCGGCCCGGTACTGCACCAGCCCCAGGCCGCCCAGCGCATCGGCATGGCTCGGGTCCCGCCGGATCGCCGCCGTGAAGTCCTGCTCCGCCACGTCCAGCCGGCCGGCCCGCAGCGCGCAATACCCCGACCCCACCACCGGCGCCACCGCGCCCGGCGTCGCCTGCCGCTCCGCCGCAAACTGCCCGGCCGCCGCGCTCAACTGCCCCAGCTGATAGTGGCTCCACGCCTGCAGCAGCCGGCCCTCGGGCGGCAGCGCCGCCGCGCTCACCTGCGCCAGCCGCGCCAGCGCCTCCTCGTAGCGCTTGCCGTTGTAGGCCGCCTCCGCCCCGTCCAAGACCAGCCGCACCTTGTCACGCTCCGCCCGGCGGACATTGTAGGTCCCCGACGCCACCCCGCGGGCGTCCAGCAGGTCCCGCACCGCCTGAATCCGGTGCAGCCCCAGATAGCAGTGCACATAGACCTTGTCCGACGTCCCGGCGATCGCCGCCGCGGCCTTCGCCGCGCTGCCTTCGTAGTACCCCCCGAACTTCCGCCCCAGAATGCTGCTCATGGGAAAATTCTTCAGGCGCATCCCGTACTGGAGGGCCAGCCGGCCCTCCTTTTCCAGCAGCGTCTTCTCGTACGGAATTGCCGGATCGAGCAGCGAGACGATGAGCGTGACGCGGTTGGCCGCCAGGAGCCGGAAATCCCGCTCCACCGGGTACGGCCCAACCACGATGCGGGTCGTCACGTCCGAGATCTTCCGCTGAAACAGCCGGGTGAAGGGATTGTCCGGGTTGATGAGCAGGGTGTAGCCGCCCAGGCCCGCCACCAGCAGGACCAGCAAGGACACCAGCACGAATTTTCGGTTGATCAGCATGGGCGTGGGAGCGTCCGCCTAGGTTTGGGGCGGCCGCCTAATTGTCCAGCGCGCACCGCCGGCGCCGCGGGCGTCGAAATCAGCCGGCGGTTCCACCGGAACGGCGCCGGACCTGACCTGCGGAGCGGCCGGGGCCGAACGTCAGGCCGCCCGGGCTGCGGCCGGCACGCCCCTAGGTGTGAGTCGCCACGACCTCGTCCACCGGCAAATCGGCCGGCATCGCCTGGTCGCCCACCAGCCCGAGGCTCAGGGCATGCAGCGTGAGATCCGACGTGGAGCGCAGCCCGGTCTTGTTCTTGATGCGGCGGCGGTGGTTGTTGACGGTGAAAAAACTCAAGCCCAGGTCCGCGGCGATTTCCTTCGAGCTCTTGCCCGCCGCCACGCCCGCCAGAACGGAGTGCTCCCGGCCCGTGAGACGCGAGTTCGCGCTCGGCTGCGTGGGCGTCTTGACCAGCGCCTGCAGCGTCTGCCGGACCGTCGGACCATAATAGGTGCGTCCCGTGGCTATCGCCTTCACCGCCGCCACCAGATCGTCGAAACCCAGCGATTTCTCGATGTAGCCCTGCACCCCCAGCTCAAGGGCGCGGCTGATCAGGACCGGGCTCGTGTTGCCGGTGAGGATCAGGAACTTGGTATTGGGCTCCCCACGGCGAATTTTCTGCACGCAATCGAGACCGTTCATGTCCGGCAGCATCGCATCGAGCAGCACCACATCATAGCTTCCCGCCTCGCAGAGCTCAATGGCCTGCATCCCCGTGGCGGCCTGGCCGACCACGAGTATCCAGTCCAGCGCACCCAAGGCCTCGGCCAGGACTTCGCGAATCACCCGGTGATCCTCGACAATGGCGACACGCACAGGAGTTTGGCTATTTTCAGTCATCTGTTAGCTAATAATAGCAACTTCACGGGCAATGGGTAGTACACGTTTTGCCAAATACTAGGGTTTTAACCCTAGCTACTTTTAGGCATCGCAGGTGCTCTATTTACACCGGAATCCAGCCGTGCCGTTTGGTCGACTGCCGCCGCTTGAATCCACCGCCTGGTGCGGTCGCCGTCCGGCCGCATCCGCTCGCGCGCCTGGCGCCACGCACTCGGTCATTTTCTCCGCCGGTCGGGCCTCATGCCCCGGCGGTCAGTACCGCCAGATCCGATAGGCGAAGATGAACCCGTAGGCCAGGTTCACCGTGAAGGCCGAGATAAAGGTCGGAAAACTCCCGAAATAATCGTCCACCGGAACCCCAAGGCTATGGGTCAGCCGGCCCAGGACCAGCGCCCCCAGGCTGACTCCGCTCAAGACCAGCGTGCATCCCCAGACGAGTCGCGTCTGGGTCAGGTTGCGGGAACTCCGACCGCGCGAACGTTCCACCTGGGAGGCAATGATCCCCAGCGGCAGCACCAGGGCGAACTGCAGGACCGGGGCGAGGATCTCCACATCCAGATCCATCGAACTGGAGATTGTGGGCAGCAGATGCGCCCCGAACACGACCGCTATCACCGAGCAGTAAAATGCGAAATCGAGCTGGAAGTTATCCAGCGACGACGCGGTGAGTTTGCGCAGCTTGCTGATGTCGCCCACCGCCGCCGACCCGGCGGGCTCGAATAAGTGCCCCTTCATCGCGGTCCCCTCACTGCCCGTACTGCAGCGTGCGGACCCCGCCAATCTCCGTCACGATGATCGGCGTGCCCTGCACATAGGTGGCGGGGTAGATTTCGTGCGAGGAGGAGGGAAG
This sequence comes from uncultured Opitutia bacterium, assembly GCA_903830425.1. Taxonomy (GTDB): domain Bacteria; phylum Verrucomicrobiota; class Verrucomicrobiia; order Opitutales; family Opitutaceae; genus Opi-474. Next base: position 3,437 of record CAIKTR010000113.1, on the reverse strand, counting down.
ATTCCGAATGTAACACCCCGGGCCAACCAGGTCCGTGAAGCGCGCCACCGTGACACCGTACTCCAGAAAATATTGGTCGGCCGCCGTCGCCAGTTGACGCGCGTTATTGAGCACGGCCTTGTCTTGCGCCGAGGCGCGCACCCGTCCCAGTGCCGGCAACGCCAACGACGCCAACATTGCGATCAGCGTGAGAACAATCATGATCTCCACCATCGAAAATCCCCGGGGTTCGGTCTTCATACACCCGGAAAGATAATAGGACCGATCTGTCCCGCCAACCGTCTCAGGTTGGCTAAAGTTAGCTAATCCGTGTCCGCCCGCCCAGAACACCCCAGCGGCGCGGGGCCGGCCTGAATCCCGCCCGGATCAAGCGCGGACTGGACTGCCTCCAGCCGCATCAGCCGCCGCCGCCCGGCACCGCCGCGCGCGGCGTTTCCACCGTGATCCGCACCAGCGCACAGCCCCGCTGGAGCGGCACCACGATCCGCCAGCCGTCCGCATGGCCGGTGCACGCCACCGGCACCAGCTGTTCGCTGCCCGGGTGCAGCACCGCCGCGGACAGGCCCGTCCCGGCCGGAACGGGCAGGCGCACCTGCAGTTCCACCCGGGCCGCCGCGCCGCCGAAGGTCACCGGCACCACGTAGCCGCCGGCCACGGCAAACACGTTCGCCTTGGCCGCCGCGCCCGCCACCGCCACGACCTGCGGTGTCAACACCCACTGCTTGCCGCGCAGCGCCGCCAACATCGGACCGTAGTCGCGATACCAGCGGTCAATCGCCGGCGACGGCGCAATCGCGTGGTCGTTGCCCGGCACCGGGGCCGTCGGGAAAACGCCCAGGTGCAGGTGCCGCTGGAAATAGGCGTCGGGATCGGGCTGCAGGTCCGGTTCGCCGTGGGTCCAGACCAGGCAGGGCTTGCGCACCGACTGCAGCGCCGCCGCGTTCACTTCCCACGGCCAGTCCCCATGCTCGTGATAGACCGCATCCGCGTGCCGCATCAGCTCGGTGCGGTTCACCAGCAGGTTGTTGAAGATGAACTTTCCCTGCTGGTGAAAGATCGGGCCCATCGCCGCCATCAGCTCGGCCCACGAGGCATACAGCGACCGGCACGGCCGGCCCTGCAGCCAGCTGACCCCGTCGTCGGCCTGGAAGTTGTAGACCCGCAGCCAGTCCAGCCGGTCAATGCAGATGCCGGCGCTGTCCGGCAGCTCAGCCACGTGCCGCCGCGCCTGGTCGAGCAGAAAGTCGCGGTACTTCGGGCCGCCGCAATCCATCACGATGCTCCCCTGCCACGAGGGAAAGGTTTCCCCCGTGCGCACCCGGAGCACCCCGTCGGGCACGAGGTTGAACAGCGCGTTGGTCCCGTTCCGCCACTGGTCCGCCGGCCCCAGGGCGGGATCCACCCCCGCCGGCGTGCCGGGACCCGCCCCAAACTCCGTCACGTTGAAATAGTTCAGCTGATAAAATCCGCGCTGCCGCCAGCGCCGCGCCGCCGCCCGCATCCCGGCGATCGTGATCCAGTCGTCCTTCACAATCCGGCGGTAGGGTTCGTCCGCCCCGATCGGGGGCAGGAACATGCCCATGTAGGGGAAATCGAAGCTGGCCGCCCAGTTCACGGTGAAGCCCATTTGCCGCAGCCGCCCGGCATCCACCTCGCCCGCCCAGTCCGAATAGCCGCCCAGCCCCGCGAGCCGTTCCACCGCCGGCAGCGGCGGATCAAAATACGCCGCATAGCGCCGCGTCATCCACCCCAGCCCGCCGCGCCAGTCGCCCGCGCCCGGCACCAAATCCATCGCGAACCGGACCACCCGCCCCTCCCCCAGCCGGTGCGCGCTCCGCGTGAACGCCACGCGCCCGCCGGCCTGCGTATCGAGCGCGATCTCGCGCAGCGTGTCCTCCGGCGACAGGACCAGGCTGAGACCGAGGTCCTGACCCGGCTCCAGCACCGTCAGCAGCGGCACCGAGAACCGCGCCGCCAGGTTGTAGGTGCCGCCGGCGCGCTCCTCCCCGTTCCACGGCGCCGCGCCGTACCACAGGCGCCGCGTGGCCAGGGGCTGCGGCACCAGCGGATCGCGCCAGAGGTCGTGGCGCTGCTCGGGGTCATCCCACACCGTCCAATACCTGAGCGGCTCGCCCGTCTCCGGCCAGTCCAGCCAGGTCTTGATCCCCGTGCTCCACGGCGCGTCCGCGCTCTGCACCTCGATCTCCCAGCGGATGCTGTCGGCCGTCGGCCGGAAGCGCTCGCCGACCCGCGCGCGCTGCCCGGTGCCCGCCCGCACGACCTGCCGCGTAAATTCCACGCCGCCGCCGGGGAGCGACCGCACCGCCACCGGCCCTTCCTCCCGGCATGACCCCAGCGCCGTGCCGCCCCGCACCGCCCGCGCCACCGCCCGGCCGCCGATCGTCGCCCCGACAATCTCGCCGCGCTCCGACAGCGCCAGCGTCAGCCCGGGGGCCTCCACCGAGTGGCGCGCCGGCCACCGGACCGGCGGCGGCCGGATCGCCCCCGGCCCCGTCAACCGGGCCTCGGCCCAGTCGGCGTAGTCATCCTGGGTTCCGTCGCCGGCATCGGTGACCACCAGCCGCAGCTCGCGCACGCCCGCCAGCGGCACACTCACCGGCCGCGCCGGCGTGCCGCCGCGCATCACCCCGCTGTCAAAAACCATGCGGCCGTCGGCCACCACCTGGAAGACCACGCTCGCGACGCGCGACGCGCGCCGCCCGGCATCCACTCCCACCCACGCCTCGAACCGCTCAAGGCCCGGCCCCAGTTGGTAGACCACCTCGCTGCCCGCGTGCGTGCCCAGCCCGCCGGCAAAGGCGCGATCGCCAATCTGCAGCGGCGTGCAGCCAACGCTGCGGTTGAGCGCCAGCGCCCCCGAGGCCTGCCACTGCGTCACCGGCTCCAACTCGGCCAGCGGCATGGACGCCGGCGGTCCCGCCACGGCCAGCCCGACGGCCGCCAGCCAGCCGAGGCACGTCACCGGAGATGGGAGCGGGTGCATGGTTTCGAGTTCGGCCCGGCGCGGGCCGCGGGGATCAGCAGCGAGCCTGCCCGCCCCGGACCGGAGGGCAATTCCGCGCCAAACCTATCTGTAGGACCGCAGACCGCCTACACCTAGGATGACGCCGGCGGTTACGGGATTGCCATGCGTTCGCGCACCCGCTTCGCCTCATGGACCGCATGAAACTCACGACCATCAACTGCGCGGAGGCGATCTTCGAGCCGTTCTTCGACGCCCAGCGCAGCGAGCTGCCGCAGTGGACAATCGACGCCCCGGGCGCCACCGGCATCAGCCAGACGCGGGGCTGGGCCTTCGTCGTCTTCCAATGGACGCTGCCCGCGCCCGACGGCCTGGTGCAGCGCATGCACCGCACCTACGCCACGCCGGTGCCCTGCGCGGACTACGACCGCCTGCTGGTCTGCTTCAACCTGCC